>NZ_DAKC01000066.1:0-8458 GCF_002496465.1 Methanosaeta sp. UBA356
TTTAGGTGACTGAAGCATAGCCGGCATTATGATTTTGTCTTTTTTAGATGCACGCATGTACCTTAAATAGAAGATTGTCCTTCAATCGAGAGGATGATTTGGATTATGAGTCAGATATTCACAAGGCCAATATTCACGAGGCCGGTATTTATGAGCCTGATCTCATTGTCCATTGCTTTTCTGCTGGCAGGCCTTGCAGTTTCAGGCATGCCCGCCTCATTTTATCAGGCCATGACCCAGATGAACACCTCAGACTACCTCTGCGTCAAGAACTATGATGCAGGCGCTAGCGTTACTGAGTCATACTCCGAATTCGACCATCTGGAAAAGGAGACGGAGATCAATAGCAGGTCTTTTCATCCATCCGGCATCAAGGATGATAGCAGCAGAGGCAATGCTACTCTAGAGGCCAGGATTGCATCCTCTCTTATCGGCAAGGCTCATATCGCCTGGCAGTCCAAAGATGTAAAATCAGGTCCCTATGGCCGCCATGCGGTTTATGGACTGGTGCAGGAGGACTTGATCGGCGTCCTCAACATTGAGAGGTTCATACATCTGAGCAGCAACGATTCCTATGGATTTTCAGGACCAGATTGGCTTCCCTGCAGCTAGTGAGAGATAGATACGCTTTAATCGTTCATCGACGTAGCATTCTTCCGAATTTGCCGCAAAGTATTCATATCCGATTCTGTGAATAACCGACTGTGAGCGCCTTCGATCATCTTCATCATAGGATCAGAGCAATACTGCAAGAGCAGGGCATAATCGAGCCGACGCTCCCTCAGGAGAAGGCGATACCAACAATTCTAGCAGGAGAGAACGTTCTCCTCATCGCCCCCACAGGTACAGGCAAGACAGAAGCTGCAAGCTTGCCCATCTTTCACCAGATATTATCCGGCGAAGGAAAGAGCAACAATACTCCAAAGCATGGCCGGGAGAAGAAAAAAGCAAGCAGGACGATGGATTCTGACGGAATGCAATCCAGCGCTATGGAATCTGGAGGTATGGATTCCAACGGCATAAAAGGAATAAGAGCGGTATACATCACACCCCTGCGCGCCCTGAACAGAGACATGCTTCGCCGCTTTCATGACTGGGGCGAAAGCCTGGGGATCTCAGTGGCGGTTCGCCATGGCGACACCAGCCAGAGCGATAGAAGGAGGCAATCATTGAGTCCACCTGACATCTTGATCACCACCCCCGAGACTCTGCAGGTCATGCTCACCGGAAAGAGGCTGCGCCTTAATCTCTCCACCGTCAGGATGGTAGTGGTGGATGAGGTTCATGAGATGGCTTCCTCCAAACGCGGCTCTCAGCTCTCTGTTCTCCTGGAAAGGCTTGTTGAGATCGCCGGAGATTTTCAGCGCATCGGCCTCTCTGCCACCGTCGGATCTCCGGAAACCGTAGCCAGACTGCTCGTTGGAACAAATAGAGGATACAGGATCGTCTGTGCAGATGTGGAAAGGGCAAGCAACTACCAGGTGGTCAGCCCTCAGCCCAAAGGCGGGGACTATTCCCTGGCCAGCACATTGGAGTGCGACCCCCGTTTGGCTGCTCAGATCCGCTGGATCCGAGATGAGGTGAGAGATAAGAAATGCCTCATCTTCGTCAACACCAGACAGGCGGCCGAGGTTCTGGGCTCAAGGTTCAGACAGCTTGGTGAGCCCATTGGAGTTCATCATGGCAGCCTATCGAAGGAGGCGAGGGTGGAGGCAGAGGAGGCCTTTAAAGCGGGAGAGCTGCAGGGCCTCATCTGTACTTCCTCTATGGAACTGGGAATCGATATTGGCGATGTGGATCATGTCATCCAGTACAGCTCTCCCCGAGAGGTCTCCCGGATGCTGCAGAGGGTTGGTCGTGCCGGACATAAGATTGGTCTCGTCTCATCTGGAAGCATAATCGCAACCTGTGCCGACGATGTGGCTGAGGCCTGCGCCATCGCCAGGAGGGCGGCAGACTCGAAGCTGGAGGAGATCAAGATCCATGAGAAGCCGACGGATGTCCTGGCCAATCAGATAGTGGGACTGGAGATCGATTTTGGCGATATAAGCCTCCAGAGAGTCCATCAGATCGTCTCCAGAGCTTATCCTTTCCGGGACCTGACGGTGGAGGAGCTGGAGGGAGTAGTCTCTCAGATGGAGGAGCACAGACTGGTCAGGCGAGAGGGAGGCATCCTGCAGAGGACTCGCAAGGCACGGGAGTACTATATCGAGAACCTCTCCATGATCCCGGATGAGAAGAGGTACAATGTCTACGACATAGTAGGACGCAGATCGGTGGGAACCCTGGATGAAGCATTTGTAGTTGGCTTCGCCCAGCCCGGCGCCACATTCGTGACCAAGGGAGAAATCTGGGAGATAACCGAGATTGCTGAGGAGGAGATTAAGGTGGTTCCCATTCAGCGAAGCGGAGAGATTCCCAGCTGGACAGGAGAGGAGATTCCCGTCCCCTTTGATGTGGCCCAGGAGGTGGGCCGGATCCGGAGGGAGATCAGCGAGATGTTCGAGTCGGGCAAGGGAGCGGAAGATGCTGAAGAGTGGCTCCAGAGCTGCTACCCGGTGGAAGATGAGGCGGCAAGAGAGCTGGTTGATCTCATAATGAGACAGAGGGAAAAGAATCATCCTGTACCAAACGAATCTCTGGTGGTAGTGGAAGGCGGTGGGGAGGGAGCGATCATAAACTGCTGCTTCGGCCATAAAACAAATGATACTCTGGGCAGGGTTATAACCTCCATCCTATCCGCTCGCTTTGGGAGCAGCGTGGCCTTGCAGATCGATCCTTACAGAATTGAGCTGACCCTTCCTAAAGCGTTGCTGGCGGAAGAGATCGAGAAGCTGATTGAGGATCTTGATCCGGACTATGTTCAGCCCATCCTGGAGATGACCCTGAAGAACACCTCCCTCCTTCGCTGGAAGATGATCCATGTGGCCCGCAAGTTCGGTGCCCTATCCAGGGATGTTGACTATCAGAGAGTGAGCATGGCAAAGCTGCTGGCAGTATTCGAGGGCACCCCCATGTACCGAGAGGCCTTGCGGGAGATCTATCACGATCGCCTGGATATCGAGCGGACCAGGATGGTTCTGGTGAGGATCAGGGATGGCTCGATGGCCATGACCACCAGCAGCCTCTCGCCTATTGGGACCAGTGGCCGGGGAGGCGGAAAGGATGTAACCTCTCCGGAGAATGCGGATGCTGCAGTGATCAAACTCCTCAAAAACAGGATTATGAAAGACCGCGTACTGCTATTTTGCGTGAACTGCAAGAAATGGAAATCCATGCGTCAGGTCGAACGGGTGCCCGACCGACCTGAGTGCCCTCTTTGTGGTTCCAGGATGGTGGCTGCTCTCAAGCCCTGGGAGGAGGATGAGATCAAAGTGGTCCGAAAGCGGGATAAGAAGACCTCTGATGAGAAGCGCAGGACCAAGAGGGTCTTTCGCAATGCAAACCTGGTCTTAAGCTATGGCAAGACCGCAGCCATTGCCCTTGCCAGCCGGGGTTTAGGACCTGAGACCGCAGCGAGGGTGATAGGCAAGCTTCAGAAGGACGAGATCGAGTTTTACAGGGACATTCTCAAAGCGGAAAAGGAGTATGCTAGGACAAAGAGATTCTGGGGTTGATGCGATCCTTTAGAAATTCCAGAAGGCCTTATGAAAAAGATGGGGAATACAATGGGCTATGCGAGCCCACTCTCACTTATGGCAAGCTTTCTTCTTTTTGTACATTTAGATAGCCTTCGATGCGATCGAATCTCCGATCCAGATGACACTTCATGTCAGACCTCAATTTTTGTATTTCTCCAATAGTGGAGTCCTGCTTGTCTAGCATTTGGTCTTGCTTGTCTAGCATTTGGTCTTGCTTGTCTAGCATTTGGTCTTGCTTGTCTAGCATTTGGTCCATCTTTCCATTCAACTCGGCAAAGCCGTTGCCTGTTATCGAAAGAAGCTTTTCCGTGTTTGATGCGATTACTCTGACCCCTACGACGAGCTCTTTCAGAATCTCTATACCATCATCAAGGCGTTCACCCACCTCATCCGGCCCAGTCATTTTTCGGAAGGTTGGATAAGCACCCGAAGCTTCTGAGAACTCAGATTCAATTTCATGCACATCTATGAGGAGATCCTTTATCTTTATAGCTGATGCGAGCTTCTCCAGGTTTTCCCTGCTGCCCTCGGCAATCAGCAGGACGTGACCATCCGGACGGTTCTGGACAAAACCTGTCAGCCCCAGGTTTTGAGCGGCAGATACTACCTTTGCGCGATAGCCAACCCGCTGCACCTTGCCCGAGATCATGGCAGTCAATCGCATCATTAAATCGCATATTATGTGCCTTTGAATATAAATCTTTCCAGGGAGGATTGCCACAAATCTGAATTTTGCAGAAAAGCTATCTTTAACGATAACGGATTTAGCCACTTGTGCAGGAAATCCGGAGTTTTAGAAATCATAAGGAATCATTCGATCACATGGATTCTTATACCAGCAATGCTCTGCCAATTTCAGGCCTCATCCTGAAATTGAGAATGATCTATCGTCCATGCGAACGATGCAAAAGCTCAATCTTCGGCTTCCCACCCAGAGAATTCCAGCAGCCGAGACATTCGAACTTTTTCTCCAACTCATCTGAGACCCAAGAAGGTACATTGGATTTGCGAACCTCGGCCATGATGATGTGCTTCATCATAATGCAATCTCTCTGATCTTCAGCACCGCAGGTATGCTCAAAGAATTCGCTTTGGCCATTCTTCGAATCGGATTTCCCTTTTTCTGCAAATTCAATCATGTCCTTCTACTCCTCTAGCCATATTTCGGAACCGGAGATTGGTTTTTGCCGTTAAAGCCGCAGCCTAACGATCCATATCAGGGAACATGCCGGTGCCGCATATGTCATCACAATATACATCAGGTGCATTACAGGCGCATTGAGATGATGTATATAACTATTAAGAATTATAGACTATATAACTCTTCCCTCCTGCGATATGTATTTAAAATATTGAAAAAAATGGAGAAAATGTGAGGAAGGCGATTTAGAGCTATACTTTCAGCTCTTTCCCTTTGCCCTCTCATCCTTGGCGTAGACGTCTCGCAGGTCCACGACCTTCTTTGACTTACCAGCCGTTCTTGGAATCGACCCTTTCTCCACCAGTTCTATCCTGCTCCGCACATTCAAGACCGATTTCAGCTTATCCTCAGTGATCTTCCGGATCCGGGCCAAGTCAGCCAACTCACCGGTAAATGCCTCGTCCTTCAGCTCAACCTGAATGCTGATCTCATCCAGACCGTGCTTCTTTCTGTCCACGACCACCTGGAAGTAGTTTCCAATCTCTGGAATGCTCACTAAGACATCCTCGATCTGGCTGGGGAAGACATTGATGCCCCGCACAATGAGCATATCATCGGCTCTTCCCAGGAATCTATGCAGCTTTCTGCTGGTGCGACCACAGGAGCATTTCTCTTCCATAATATAGGTCACATCGCCAGTATGGTATCTTATCAGAGGCATAGCCTCCTTGGTCAGGGAGGTAACCACCAGCTCGCCGGGCTCACCAGGCGCACATGGCTGCTCGTTATTATCCAGGATCTCAATCAAGAAATGGTCCTCCCAGATATGCAGACCGTTCTGCTCCTGACACTCGAAAGCTACGCCCGGACCCATCATCTCAGAGAGACCGTAAGAGTCGTAGGCTTTGATGTTCAGGGCCTCCTCCAGTTCTTTGCGTGCCTCGTCCGACCAGGGTTCAGCTCCAAAGCAGCCGATCCTCAGCTTGAGTTTATCCACCACTCCATTGGCCTTGGCGGTCTCTGCCAGGTAGAGGGCATAAGAGGGCGTGCAGTGCAGGACGGTCACCCCGAAATCCATCATGATCTCCAGCTGGCGATTAGTATTTCCCACACCGGAAGGAACAGCCATGGCACCCATCCGCTCGATGCCATAGTGAACTCCAAGCCCTCCGGTGAAGAATCCGTAATTCACCGCATTCTGGAATATGTCTCCCTTTCTTACCCCCGCCATCACAAAGTCTCTGGCCATGAGGTCTGACCAGGTCTCAATGTCTCTGGCGGTGTAGCCGACCACGGTGGGCTTTCCCGTCGTTCCGGAAGAGGCATGAACCCGCACAACCTCGTCCAGAGGAACAGCGAAAAGGCCAAAGGGGTAGTTCTCCCTGAGATTTTGCTTGCGAGTGGTTGGAAGCTTTGACAGGTCATTGAGGCTTTTTATATCATCTGGAGAAACACCTGCCTCCTTGAATTTATTGCGGTAAAATGGAACGCTATTGTAGACCTTCTCTGCGATGCTCTTGAGCCGCTTGAGCTGCAGCTCTTCCAGCTCACTTCTTTCCATTAACTCCAATTTCGGTTGCCAGTAATTCATTTTCATACCCTGGTGAATTTGATCTTGCTCGTATGATGCTGCTAATGCTACACGGTGTCATGAGAGAAAACGTCAGGGTATATCAATTCTTCCGCTGCAAGGAGTTAAAAAGCATACCCAAGGTATCTTATCAACCCGAATTCGGGACCGATTACGCCTTAAGAATGGGAGATGGATCCAAATAGTGGAACAATAGCTAAATTCTTTGTCGCAAAATCTGAACTCAGCATGCATTAAGCAATTATCTATAACACGAATAAACGCTAAGGATAGATGATAAGGATTTTAATTGCAGCTAATTCAGTACAGTTTTTTTTTCTGATTAGACATAATCGTCTATAATACAGGCAAGAGATTAGGACCAGAGTGGAGGAAGATGATGAAACGAAATAGAAATGAGATCATCTCAGAGATTCTTAGAATTTGCATAAAAGGAGCACGCAAGACAAAAGTGGTATATCAGGCAAACCTTAACTTCAGAACGGCTGATCCCTATTTGCAGCTTCTCATTAAGAACGACCTGATAGTCTCCAGCCAAGGACCACACGTGGTCTATAAGACGACTGAGAAGGGAATGAACCTGATGAAAGCGATAGATCAGGTCCATAGCACTCTGGCCGAATATCAGGATTCGCTCCCCACTCCGACATCGGCCTAAATTCTCATTTTGGGATAACAATCATACGGTAATCATCATATAAGTACTGCCATCTTTGCAGTATTGCCTATCCCAATGCTTTTATCCTTTTTCTACCATCTCCCACTATGCCATCGCTTTCTGTCCATGCTGGCGGCCTCGACCTGAAAAATCCGGTCCTTCTCGCCGCAGGCATCCTGGGCACTACAGGCGCATCCCTCTGCCGCGCATCACGAGCGGGTGCAGGAGGGGTCGTCACCAAATCCATTGGCTCTGTGCCAAGAGCGGGCCATCCAGGTCCCTGCATCGTTCATGTGGATTGTGGTCTCATCAATGCCATGGGCCTTCCCAATCCCTCTTATAAGGATTTTCAGGCCGAGATCGATGCTGCCAGAAAAGGGGGGGTACCTGTCATCGCCAGTATCTTCGCATCCAGCGCAGAGGAGTTTGCTCAGATCTCTCGAAACCTAGATGCTGATGCTTTGGAGCTTAATTTATCCTGCCCTCATGCCGAGAAGTACGGCAGCGAGCTGGGACGTTATCCCGATCTGGTAGAATCGGTGACCGGGGCAGTGAAGGCAGCCTCAAGCGTTCCAGTCTGGGTGAAGCTAACCCCCAACACCGCCGACATCCTAGAGCTGGGGCTCGCCGCCCAAAGGGGAGGAGCTGATGCCGTGGTGGCCATCAACACTCTGAAGGCCATGGCTATAGATATTGAGACCGGCTATCCCATTCTGGGCAACCGCTTCGGAGGCCTATCCGGACGGGCTATAAAGCCGGTGGCCGTTCGTGCGGTGTACGATCTTGCCTACCGTCTGGAGATCCCGGTGATCGGGGTGGGCGGAATATCCTCCTGGGAGGATGCGGTGGAGATGATCATGGCAGGAGCCTCTGCTATTCAGGTGGGGACCGCCCTTTTGCAGGGCTATGGCGTATTCGAGGAGATCACATCCGGCCTGTCTGCATACCTGGGGAGGAAATCAATAACTCTAGAAGAGCTGTGCGGCATGGCTGGGAGGTGCTCATGAGACCTATCGATACAGTTATAATGGAAGTCCAATCCGAAACCCCTCTGATCAAGACTCTCCGGCTGGACAGGAGCCTGGATCCTCATCCCGGGCAGTATGCCATGGTCTGGATTCGCGGACTGGATGAGGTTCCCATGAGCTTCTCTGGACCTGATACCATCACCGTGCAGTCGGTGGGTGAGGCCTCCGAGGCCCTCAATTCCCTGGGCGAGGGAAGGAGCATTGGGCTGCGTGGACCTCTTGGCAAGGGTTTTACTCTTCTGGGAGAAAGGATTCTGATCATCGGAGGCGGGGTGGGAACTGCGCCTTTGGCCTTCCTGGGCGAGCAGGCTATGAATGCGGGCATGGAGGTCACATCGCTGATCGGCTATCGCTGCTGTAGCGATATGATATTCCTGAAGAGGTTCCAGAGGCTGGGCA
>NZ_DAKC01000066.1:8684-8980 GCF_002496465.1 Methanosaeta sp. UBA356
GCGGGCCTTGAGGCTCTGGACCTTGATGATTACGACCAGATCTATCTATGCGGCCCGGAGCTGATGATGTGGGATGTAATCTCCCGGTCACGAGAGCATGCCAAAAAAACTCAGGCCTGCATCAATCGCTACTTCAAATGCGCTGTGGGCATATGCGGATCATGCTGCCTGGATCCGGATGGGCTGAGAGTCTGCGTGGAAGGGCCGGTGATCAGGGCTGATCGCCTTCTAGAGAGCGAGTTTGGCCGGTACCGCCGCGGACCGACAGGTGTCAAGGGGCCCTGCAGGGGATGAAA
>NZ_DAKC01000066.1:9173-12256 GCF_002496465.1 Methanosaeta sp. UBA356
GAAAGGCGATGAAGAAAGGGGATGAAAGAGGATGATTGTCAGATTCAAGAAGGACGGCCTCGTCCGGGGCGGCTCGTACAGCATTGAGCATGGAATAGTATCGGGAGGAGAGATAATTCCTCTGGAGGATGCAGAGCTGCTCATACCCTGTCAGCCATCAAAGATAATCTGCGTGGGCCTGAACTATGTGGAGCACGCCCGGGAATTAAAGATGAAGCTGCCCGAGGAGCCCATCATCTTTCTTAAGCCTCCTACTGCCGCCCTGAGCCCCGGGGGCGAGATCATATATCCTCCCTCCAGCCGGCAGGTGGACTATGAAGGGGAACTAGCGGTGGTGATAGGAAAGAGGGGCAGGAATATCCCGGCAGATGAGGCGGAAGGTCATATCCTGGGATACACCTGCTTTAACGATGTTACTGCTCGCGATCTGCAGCAAAGAGATACTCAATGGACCCGGGCCAAGAGCTTTGATACCTTTGCTCCCTTCGGCCCATGGATTGCGTCGATTGATCCCTCTGGCGTTGACATCGAGACCCGGGTGAACGGCGAGACCGTGCAAAAGTCCAATACCTCGGACCTGATATTCGGCGTTCCCAAGCTCATCGAGTTCATAAGCGGCATCATGACTCTGCAGCCGGGAGATGTGATAGCCACTGGAACGCCGCCGGGAGTGGGACAGCTGCATCGGGGCGATCTGGTGGAGGTGGAGATCGAGGGGATAGGCGTTCTCAAGAACTCTGTGGTGGCTGCCGACAGGAGCTGAAGGGATCGTTTAACTGCCAGCATTGTCCAATTTTTTATCCTTCCCGGCGCAAACGCTCATGCCGTCGAGTCTAGAACCGCCAGCCAGTCGAAGTCGGTGAAGCTCTCTGGCCCCAGGGGAAAGTAGGTGGGATTCTTTGCGCTTCCGGATCGGCGCGGAAGAGAGGCGATCTCATCTGCAGGAAGCCCCTGGCCTTTGCAGGTGGGGATGAGCCGTGCCGGACCAGGTGCAGCAGTCAGTCGTGCCTCCAGGGTGCTCTCCTCAGGCTTGCCTATCCCATTGGAGCTTGATACGCCCACTGCGGTTCCTATGACCGCATAGCCCGAACCCATGATCTGATCCAGGTGAGAGCCTGCCGGCCACCAGGAATAAAGGTCATCTGTGTATTGCCATTCAGCCCGACCCCGTTGCAGATGACGGTTGTGAGCGAAGGCCATCACCCTTCCCCTCTGGCTGCCCTCCCGGGACGTTATATACGCCAGGTTTTCCGCCATCATGGCATCACGAATGCCAAGGAGCCTGCTTGTTCGGTCGAGTGAGTTTCCGGCAAGCTCGGCATGATAGCTAAGCTGTTGCCGGGCAAGGGCTGCATAATGCACTGCCTCCTGATAGCGAGCTGGATCGCTTCCGGCCACCAGCTCGGGGCGGCGAACGAGCAGCTCCTCATAGAGGTCCTCCACTTCCGCGCGCAGCGCGATCGCATTGGGAGAGCGGCCAATGGATTTTGCCGGATCGATCAGAGAATCCGGATTATCCCAATCGGATTCCTGGCCCAGGAAGGGTTCGATCCTCTGGCGATGCTCCTCTCCTTGAACCGGGTCGATTGTGCCGAGGAAGTCCAGGACGAAGTATATCAGCTGCTTTGGACTGTCGCTGGCCAACATCTCCGTGGGGCTGTCAAAGCCGTAGAAATGGAGCTTGTGGACATGAGACGGATCCGAATTGTACTCTCTCATCCACTCCACCAACTCTCGATTGGCATCAAGGCGGCCAAAGCCGTGGCTGAAGCCCAACTCCAGGATATCATCGAATGAATCCGGGCCCTGGCCGGCGATATACTGGTCCACCAGCCGCCCGCGGGGAAAGCTGCTCTCAATGGCCATGGCCACGAAGCCATGATTCTCCACCAGGCGAATGAAAAGCCGGTTGCGCAAGAGGAGGATGTCGCTCTTCCCATGGAGGGCTTCTCCAAAGCCCAGGAGCCTCACTGTGTCCCCTATTCTGGCCATAGCCCTATCTATGGCATCGTTCAATTCGGTTGAATCGAGAGAGAATGGGATCGCCTGGGCCAAGATCCAATCTTCCAGGGTGGAATATCCGGGCTCAAAGCCGCCTTTGCGAGATAAGCTATCCATTTGCATGAACCTCTGGCATCTCAAAGCTGCACATTGATATCATAAAAGGATTTCATGGAGGCCCGATTTAATTAATTAATGACTTGGAGTGCCTTGAAAAATAGAGTAATATCTGATTGTGGTGGATAAGTAATCTATATACCGCTTTTTTTTGAATAATTAGATAAACCGTATCATGCAATATGTATATTCTATTTTGATTAAAATCATATATTCGGATGGTAATCCTCAAAGGAGGTAACGAAATGAATACCAAATCATCTCCGGCAAAGCTCTTCTTGGCTATTGCCATAATCTGCAGCTCAATTCAATTGGGTGTGGCAGATGATGCATCGCATGAGACATCGGCAAAGAATGTAATTCTCCTTATCGGAGACGGGATGGGGTTTCCTCAATTGACGCTGGCCAGGATCGATAGGGCAGGGGGAAATGTCAACCAGTACGGCTCAGTCGAGCTTTTCATGGACGGAATGGAGCAGACAGGGATGGTCAAGACATCCAGCGCGAACTCACTGGTAACCGATTCTGCTCCTGCATCTTCGGCTATGGCAACCGGTGAAAAGACGAACAATGGTGTTATCAGCCAAAATTCCGCCGCCATCCAGGGAAAGAGGGATGGAGAGAACCTGACCACCATTCTGGAGATGGCGGAGGAAAGCGGCCTCTCCACCGGGCTTATCACCACCACCAGGATAACTCATGCTACACCAGCCGCCTTCTACGCTCATGTGGATAACAGGGATAACGAGAGCGAGATAGCAGATCAGCTTTTGGCCAGCGGCGTTGAGGTGATTTTGGGAGGAGGTCTGCAGTACTTCACAGGAGAGAATGATACGGATCCCCTGGGCAATTATGGAAAGAGAGGCGACGAGAGAGACCTTCTCAATGAATTCGAGTCGCAGGGTTATGCTCTGGTCTATAATGGATCGAGCTTCCAGAAGGTAGATTCCAACACCACAGATAGG
>NZ_DAKC01000122.1:0-19515 GCF_002496465.1 Methanosaeta sp. UBA356
CGCATTTGAGGAGCTCGATCCCTTCCGTGCTCTGGCAAAAGATTCTGACTGCCTGATCATCGGCTCGGTGCGCGGCGGCCGGTCAAACCTCGGCTTCTGCCTGGACCGCACCGGCCTGAAGCTGCGCCCCAAAATCCATCCCTTCGGCGAGGAGAAGAAGCACTTCGATGGGGGGGATTCGATCTCCCCCATAGCCACCAGGTGGGGCCGGGTGGGGCTGGAGATCTGCTACGACCTGCGCTTTCCCGAGGTGGCCCGCTCCCTTGCCCTGCAGGATGCTGACTTCCTGGTGACCGTGGCCCAGTTTCCCGCGCAGCGGGAGGAGCAGTGGCGGGCGCTAAGCCTAGCCCGGGCGATAGAGAACCAGATCCCTCACCTGGCCTGCAACTGGGCAGAAGGAGGCGGCTCCATGATCATCAGCGCCCGGGGCACTGTGCTGGCAGAGGCGGAGAGCGGCGAAGAGATCATATTCGGCGAGGTCGATCTATCCGAGAGGGACCAGGTACGAGGTGAGATCCCCTGCTTTTCCGACCGCCGGCCCGAGGTGTATTGAGGTGATGGCATAAACCCCCTGACCATGAACTTCCTCATATCGAAGTTCCGGGAGTATTATATCCAGGCCACCCTGGATGCCCCTCCAGGCCTCCAGTCCAGGGAATGGGGTTTTCTCTTCTTCGATGACTCAGGCATGCGCCGGCACAAGTCCTTCTTCAGCCGGGGGGAGCTGGTGGACTATGTGCGCTCCATGATTCCCCGCCATGTCTATCATTCCGCCGCCTATTACCAGCGGCCCGGTGCGCCGACGATGAAAGAGAAGATATGGCAGGGAGCGGACCTAATATTCGATTTGGATGCCGATCACCTGCGCGGTGCAGCCAGTAGCTATGCCGGGATGCTGGAGCAGGTCAAGAGGGAGACCCTAAAGCTCCTCTCCTTTTTGCTATCCGATTTCGGTTTTGCGGAAAGTAAAATTAGCGTCGTCTTCTCCGGCGGCCGGGGATATCACATCCATGTCCGGGACCCGCGGATCTATAGCTTCGGGGGGGATGAGCGCCGGGAGGTGGTAGACTACTTATCAGGCAGGGGCTTGGTTTTGGACCGATTCATTCACGAGGCTCCGGTTGAAGGATGGGGGCGGGAGGGGGGCAGGCGTCTTATAGCTCCTGCTCGGGATTCGCCTGGCTGGGGGGGGAGGATCAACCGCTCGATCATCTCCTTTGTGGAAGGGCTGCGCACCCTCGACGAGCCCGGAGCGGTAGCCGTCCTCACCAGGGTCCGAGGCATCGGCCCCAAGAAAGCCTCCAGCTTCTACCGCAGCCTAGAGGGTGAGGGGGTGATAGAGGAGATCCGCCGGGGGAACCTGGACCTCTTTCGGGGCAGTGCAGGCATCTGGAAGCTTCTCTTGAAGGAATGCCTGGACAGCGAAGGAGTGGTAGTGGGACTGAACCTGAACCAGGAACGGGGGGAGACCGACGAGCCGGTGACCGCTGATGTCCGTCGGCTGATTCGATGCCCTGGGAGCCTGCACGGCGGCTCGGGGCTGAGGGTGACTCCCTTATCGATTAGCGGCCTGGAGGAGTTCAACCCCCTGGAGGATGCGGTGGTCTTCGGGGATGAACCGGTTTTTCTAGAGATCTCAAAGCCCTTCAGCACTCAGATGAAGGGGAACAGCTACAGCCTGAAGGAGGGCACCGAGGAACTGCCAAGTTGCGTGGCCGTATTCCTCATGGCCAGAGGGGTGGCAGAGGCTAGGACAAGACACTAGAACGATGAAAAGCTATTATACTATCCAGCCACTTAAGATCAGTCCGCATAAATTTGATGATGAGGTGGTGAAATGGATCTGGCCAATGCGCTCCGGGAAGAGCGCAAGTCCGCGGAGCTTCAGCCGTTGGATGAGGATTTCTATCAGCAGGTTGGCACTTATCTGACCGGCATGGGCCAGGAGCTCTCTCAAATCATAGATCCCTTCAGCGTTGAGGCTCAAATCCTGCAGGATACCCTCAAGAGCGAGAGAAGCAGTCTGAACAAGCTCATCGACCAGAGGATAAAGAAGATCGTCCGCCGGGCGCTCCGCAATGCGAGATCAGCTTCTCGGGAGGAGGTCTTCTCCGGCATGACTGCAGAGGAGACGGAGATCTACCGGCAGATGCTCTCGACCATTGCCCTCGGCCGGGAGTCCATCCTCTCCCATATGACTCCCACCGAAAGGCCTTTAACGGGCAAAAAAGATATATTGCGGGAATACGAAGTCGTGCGGTTGCTGGATGATGTTCCTATGTTTGCGGGAGTTGACGGGAAGAATTACCTTCTCGCCAGGGACGACGTGGTCGTCCTCCCTGCCGTCCATGCCAGAAATCTGCGCAACAAAAATTTAGCTTCAGAAGTGAAGATCCAGAGATGATAAGAAGTGAAGATGCCAAAGAAGCTTAACGCTTACTGTCCGTTCTGCAAGAAGCACACCGCACAAACGGTGGAAAGGGTGAGAAAAGGCCGGGCTTCAACCTTGACCCGCATTACCAGGCAGAAGCTCAGAGCCAATGGAATAGGGAATCAGGGCAAGTTCTCCAAGGTTCCAGGCGGAGACAAGCCCACGAAGAGACTTAACCTGAGATATCGCTGTGGTGAGTGCAAGAAGGCCCACAACCGCCCTGGATTCAAGGCGGGCAAGTTCGATCTGGTGGAGAGCTAGATATGCCCAGCAAGTTCGTCAAGGTAAAATGCAACGACTGCGAGAATGAGCAGGTGATCTTCGCCCATGCCTCAACCGTGGTGAAATGCCTGGTATGCGGGCGCACATTGGCTGAGCCCACTGGTGGCAAGGCATTGATCAAAACTGCCGTAGTAGAAGTGCTCGAGTGATTTCTAATGCAACGTGAGGGCTGGCCAGAGCCCGGATCTCTTGTGGTCTGTACCGTCACTCAAGTGGTGGATTTCGGTGCTTTCGTCTCCATAGACGAGTATGCAGGCAAGCAGGGCCTGATTCATATCTCCGAGGTAGCCAGCGGATGGATCAAGTACATTCGCGACCATGTGCGAGAAGGGCAGAAGATTGTATGTAAGGTACTGAATGTAGATACCTCCCGCCATCACATCGATCTATCTCTCAAGGATGTGAATGAGCATCAGAGGCGGGAGAAGATCCAGGAGTGGAAGGCGGACCAGAAAGCCTGGAAATGGCTGGAGATGGCCTATAAAGACCGGCCCGAGGATGCCAAGAGGGTGGCTGATTCTCTCATGGCCATCTACGACAGCCTCTATCTGGCCATGGAAGAGGCGGCGATCAGTGGCGCCGAAGCTCTGAACGAAGCCGATCTCACCGAAGAGGATGTCAAGATCTTAGAGAGCCTATCTCGAGATAATGTCAAGATACCGTCGGTTGACATCAGCGGCTATGTGGATATCACCTCTCCCGCCCCGGATGGTGTAGAGGTTATCCGCAAGGCTTTAAAACAGGCCAGAAGGACCAAGGACAAGGATGCTACCCTCTCAGTCTCGTATATCGGAGCACCGCGATACCGCATTCATGTAACTGCTCCTGACTATAAGCATGCAGAGTCTGTTCTCAAAAAGGCCGCTCAGGCCATAGTAAGCTATATAGAACAACACGGCGGAGAGGGCGCTTTCCACAGAGAGGCATGAGATCCAAGATCCTGCGGTGCGAGTCCTGCGCTCGATACACTCTGAAGGAGATATGTCCTTCCTGTGGCGGCCGTGCCATTGCGAGCAAGCCGGCGAGGTTCTCCCCTGATGATCCTTATGGCAGATACAGGAGAGCCCTAGCCTCGGAGGCATAATGAAAGAGACCCTGGTTTTTCGCATAAAAGATGTAGATCTCACCGATCCTATTATGGTTGAGGGGCTGCCTGGGGTAGGCCACGTGGGAAAGCTGGTGGCAGATCACATGGTAGAGGAGCTGCATGCCGAAAAGATCATTGAGATCTATTCCCCCCATTTTCCTCCCCAGGTGATGGTGAAGGAGGATGGAACCATCAAGCAGGTGAAAAATGAGATCTATGCGCGACGGGGGCAGAACGGGGAGCCCGATCTACTGATCATCATCGGCGACTATCAGAGTGCCACCAATGAGGGCCATTACGAGCTGACCAGCATATTTCTGGACATCGCCGAGAGCTACAAGGTTAGGCGAATCTATGCTCTGGGCGGCTATGGTACCGGCCAGTTCGTGGATAAGTCCTCGGTGATGGGCGCGGCCACCAGCATCGAGCTGGTGGAGGAGATGAAAACGCAGGGGGTCCTCTTCCAGGAGAACGAGCCCGGTGGGGGCATTATAGGCGTCTCCGGCCTCTTGCTGGGCCTGGGAGCCCTTCGTGGTCTGGATGTGATCTGTCTGATGGGTGTTACCAGTGGCTATCTGGTCGATCCAAAGGCTGCATCAGAGGTCCTGCGCGTTCTGTCCGGGATCCTGGGCTTAGAGGTGGGAATGCATGCCCTTGAGGAGAGGGCGAAGGAGATGGAGAAGATCATAGGCAAGCTCCAGGAGATGGAACGGGCCCAGTCTCCCTTCGAAGCGGGTGGGGATGAAGATCTCAGGTACATCGGATAGCCTCATTGAATCCGCCCACCGACTGCTATCCCTGGCCTTAAAAGAAGGGGCAACAGAGGCCGAGGTCTATGGTATGGTAGGACGCTCGGTCGATGTCGACCTCCGCAGGGAATACGTGGAGATGGCGAGCGAGAGCTACCACTGCGGCCTGGGATTGCGCGCGGTAGTGGATGGTGCTGTCGGATTCTCCAGCAGCAGCGACATGGCTCAGCTGAAGTTCGTAGCCATGAGCGCTGTTCGATCGGCCAGGGCACGGGGCAGGGATGACACCTGGATCGCTCTCCCTCAGCCGGAGAGGGTAACAGAGCCCGAGGGGATCTATGACCGGCGGCTGGATAAGATCAGTCCCGAGGAGTGCATCGACATCGCCCATAGCCTCTTGGCGGGCTGCAATGAGGTCGATGGTGCAGAGCCGGTCTCCGGCGGTGTGGCCTGTGTCTCAGGCACAGGATTTGTGCTCAATTCTCAGGGGATAGAGCTGGTGGAGACCTCGACCCTCATGCAGGCCTCAATGGAGGCCATTGCCCGGAGGGATGACGTGGCCACAGGCAGCGAGTTTTTCAATTCCCGCCACTTAGAGCTATCAATGCAGTCAGTGGGCCGCATGGCAGGGGAGATGGCGCGGGCCTCGTTGGGTGGAGCTAAAGGAGAAGGCGGAAGGTTCGATGTGCTGCTCAGGCCGCTAGCGGTAGCGGAGCTGTTAGAGGGAGCATTCCTCACCTCATTAGAGGCGGATAGCGTTCAGAAGGGTCGTTCTTCTCTTAGGGGTCGGCTGGGGGAGATGATTGCCTCCGAAGATCTCATGATCGTAGACGACGGCCTTCTTCCCGGGGGCATAGACTCCTCCGCCTTCGATGGGGAGGGAGTGCCCTCCCAGAGGACGGTCCTGGTCGAGCGTGGGATACTGAAGGGATTTCTCTATGATAACTATACTGCAGGGAAGGACGGCGTCCGCTCCACAGGAAACTCGGTGCGTTCGGGCTACTCCGATCTCCCTCGGGTGGGATCGAGAAATCTGATCATTGACTCACCCTCAGCCTATGACCTCCAGGCGGAGACAGAGGGCTACCTGGTCCATGGCCTCATCGGCGCTCATACTGCCAATCCCATATCTGGCGACTTCTCAGTCGAGGCGCGCAATGCTTTTCGAATCTCTCCCGGTGGAGAGGCCCAGCCGATCAGATCCTTGATGCTCGCGGGGAACATATTTGAGATCCTGAAGACGATTGAGGTGGGCACTGACCGCCGGTCAATAGGCCCCATAGTCACCCCCACATTGAAGGTTAAAATGATGGTAGTAGGAAGCTAAAGGAGAATAAAGAGTGATCATAGGAGGTCCGGCCTCCCAGCTTTTAGCGGGCAGGGTGGCAGCGATTTTGGGTGAGGTGCTGGCGTTATGCGACTACAAGACCTTTCCCGATGGGGAGTCATATACCCAGGTGACGGCACCGCTCGACGATAAGGTGGCAATAATCCAGTCCACCCCTACTGATAGGGATCTGGTCTATCTGCTCCAGCTCCTGGATATCTGCCAGGAGAGCAGCATCGATCTGGTTATACCCTACTTCGGCTATGCCCGCCAGGATAAGATCTTCAAGCCCGGGGAGCCCATGACCGCCAGGGCGGTGGCCAGAGCTCTGAATCCCTTCTTGAAAGAGGGCCGGGTCCATCTGGTAAACATCCATTCTCCATCCATCCTGAATCATTTCTGCTGTCCGGCGGACAACCTGGATGCAACGCCGCTTTTAGCGGAAAATGTGGCCTCCCTCGGCCTGAAGGACCCGGTGGTCATATCCCCGGACAAGGGAGCAGTGGCCATGGCCAGGACTGCCGCCGCCGCCCTGGGAGCGGATAGCGATTACCTGCAGAAGACCCGCCTCTCCGGCACCGAGGTCCGCATGGCTCCTAAAGAGATCGACGTCCGGGATAGAGACGTGGTGATATTCGATGATATGATCGCCACCGGCGGCACCATGGCCACGGCCATAGAGATGCTGCGTGCACAGGGCGCCGCCCGGGTCTATCTGGCAGCAGTGCATCCCGTCCTCACCGGATCGGCGGTCCTTAAGCTTTACCGCTCCGGGGTTGAGGGCGTCTTGGCCACTGACACCCTGGATAAGGGAGTGAGCACCGTCTCTGTGGCTCCGATAATTGCCCGGGCGCTCGAGTCCTGAATTTTGAGATAACTCGATTTACCCAAAGAACTCCTCCAGCCAGTCCACCTGGCCTGGAGGCATCACCAGTTTTCCCTCGATTATCTTTGCCACCAGATCGGCCACTTCCTGGGGGGTCCGTCCGGTGGCATCTATCTCGTCCACCCGCTGGCAATACTCAACGGCCTCCACTAAGATCACGTCCAGAGCCTCAGCCTCCAGGTTCTCCCTTATCTTTTCGGGCGAGTAACCTCTCTCTTCCAGCCGGGATTCCAGCTTCCGTGGAGCCAGCCGGAGGACTATCGACCATTGGGCGAAGTGATGGGAGAAGTGGCCTTCAAGGATGGCGATTTGGTCAGAATCCATCTCCACCAGGCGCTCAGCCAGTCCATCCATGTCCGCCTCCAGGCAGCCCCTTTTCGGATCGGTGCCGAAGTTCAGGCCCTCCCTAACTAAGGCGTTGATGTCTATCACCCGGTAAGGCAATAGATGAGCAACGGTGGTCTTGCCCGTCCCTGGAGTGCCGGTCAGGGCGATCTGCATATCAGCGCCGGATCTCCCTGAAGGCGGCGAGGAACCGGTCGTTCTCCTCTGCCGTTCCCACTGTCACCCGGACGTGATTTTCTCCTGCACCCCGGAATGAGCGGCAGTCGCGGATGATGATACCTTTTTGCAGGAACTTCTCTGCAAATGAGTCCGAGGCTTCCTCGGTTTTCAGGTAGAGGAAGTTGGCCTGGGAGGGATAAGACCTGATCTCTTTTTGCAGGCGACTGCGTTCCATTCTTATCTTTCTCACCGATTCGTTCATAAAGTCCAGATCCGCGAGCGCTGCTGCGCCGGCAGCAACTGAGGCGCTGGAGATGCCAAAGAAGGGCGGAGCCGCCCGGCAGAACTCCTGGGCTATCCACTCGGGCATCAGAGCATAGCCCAGGCGCATCCCCGCCAGGCCGAAGGCTTTGGATAGAGTCCGTCCCACCACCAGGTTCTCGTATCTACTCACCAGCTCCGCCAGGCTCCGCTCTGCAAACTCTACATAAGCCTCGTCCAAAAAGACGATGGCTTCCGTCGTCTCCAGCAGACGGCACAGCTCCTCTTCTTTAAGGGCGTTTCCGGTGGGATTGTTCGGCGAGCAGATGAAAGCCATCTTTGCCTCCTTTGGAACCGTCTCCTGAATCCGGAAGTCCGGTCCCAGGGGGGAGAATACCGGCTCTGCCCCTGCCAGAACGGTCAGGATCTCATAGTAGCTGAAGGTGGGGGTGGGGATGAAGGTTCGGTCGCCCTTCTCCAAAAAGAGCCGGGTCAGGGTGTCCATCACCCCGTCCATGCCCGCTCCTATGACCAGCATCTCCTCCGGAGAGCCGGTGTATCTGGCCAGCCCTTCCATCAGCTCCTCGGGCTCCGGATACCTCTCCGGGGAGACATTCTGCAGGGCTTCAAAAACCTTAGGGCTGGGACCGTATGGATTCTCATTGCTTCCCAGCTTTACGATATCCGCCGGGTCGAGACCATAGCGGCGTGAGATCTCAGTGAAACCCTTGCCTGCCACATAGGGGCGCAGCCTCTTCAGGCTCTCCCTGGCGCTTTGCCTAGAGGAGCTCACCTATTACCTCCACCACTCTGTCTATCTCCTCCTTCGTAACCACCAGGGGCGGGATGAGGCGGAGGGTATGCTCTCCAGTGTTGTTGATCAGCACTCCCTTTTGCAGGGCCTTCTCCACCAGCGATTTGCAGTCGCAATTCAGATCCAGGCCGACCATCAACCCCAGGCCGCGAACCTCCCTGGGATTGAGCTTCTCTATCTCTGACTTAAGATATCTGCCCAACTCCTCTGAGCGCTCGACCAGCTTCTCCTCTCGTATGACATCGATCGTTGCCAGGGCGGCAGCACAGATCAGGGGGCCGCCGGCGAATGTCGAGCCGTGGTCTCCTTTCTGGAAGGACTCAGAAGAGCTGCCACGGGCGAGCATCGCTCCCATGGGCAGGCCTCCGGCAATGGCCTTGGCCAGGCAGATGATATCAGGGACAACCCCGGAGTGCTCCTTGGCAAACCACCTGCCGGTCCGTCCAAATCCGGTCTGCACCTCATCCAGGATGAGAAGGGCTCCTTGGTCATCGCATATGTCTCGCGCTGTTCTGAGATAGTCCCCGTCCGGCACATAGACTCCTGCCTCACCCTGTACCGGCTCCAGGAACACCGCTCCGGTCTCGGAGGTGACTGCTGCCTTCATAGCCTCGCTATCGTTGTAGGGGACGAACTCCGCTTCCCTCAGCGGCCGGAACGGCTCCCTATAAGCGGCTTTATGTGTTAGGCCAAGGGACCCCAGGGTGCGACCGTGAAAGGCCCTCTCCGCCGCCACGATCTTCGCCCTGCCCGTTGCCCGGCGGACGAGCTTGAGCGCCGCTTCTATGCTCTCCGCTCCAGAGTTGCAGAAGTATGCCCGGTCCATGCCGGTGAGCCCCTTCAGCTCTTCCGCTAAAAGGACCTGGTTTTCGGTGTAGTAGAGGTTGGAGGTGTGGATGAGAGCTGCAGCCTGGCGGCTGACCGCCTCCACCAACTTAGGATGGCAGTGGCCTATGCTGTTCACCGCTATGCCAGCGACGAAGTCCAGGTATTCCCTGCCTTCGCTGTCCCAAACATGAGCACCGCTTCCCTTGACGAGGAGCACGTCCTGGCGGCCGTAGGTCTGGAATATGGATTCGGATTCCCTTTTCACTAGATCTTTCTTGTCTGTCATGAGATTGACACCCATCCCACTAGATGCTCTTGGCAAACCTCAGGCTCATTTGAATCTGGCGATTGACATCTCGGCTGGTTATATCCATATGGCCGGGATACATAACCTTGACATCCAGCTCTGTCAGCCTCTGGATGGAGCGGACCAATTCGTCGGTGCTTCCGCCGAACATATCCGTCCTGCCGATGTTACCGTCAGGGAATACTGTATCTCCGGAGAATAGCACCTTTTCCGTCCGCTCATAAAGGCACAGGCTTCCGGTGGAGTGCCCTGGGGTCTCCATGACCTCCAGCTTCCATTTCCCAATATCCAGGACCATCCCCTCTTTCAGGGTCTCGTCCACTTTGTACTCCGGGGCCTGCTGGCCGAAGAGGTATGCAACCGATGCCAGCTCATCTCCTATGCAGCCCACCTCCTTCTCGCTCAGCATCAGGCGTGCTCCTGTCGCCTCCTTAAGGGCGGGAGCGGCACCGGAGTGATCGTGATGGCAGTGAGTGAGGACGATAAGCTCGATCTTGGCTGGATCGATGAATTTCTTGATGTTCTTTAAGGTCGGCCCTGCCATCATGCCCGCGTCCACCAGAATGGGCTTCTCATCCAAGACCAGGTAGACATTGCCATCGAAGGCGGCACCGCTAACCTTATGCACTTCAACCATTGATAAACACCTGCAGCGAGAAAGTTGCTCCTACAATATATTAGTTGGTAACAATGACCCTGATGGAAGAGGCAAGCAGTGGGCGCGTGCCCCAAAGTATCGAACGGGTGGCAAGAAAAGAGGGAATAGATCCGGCAAAGCTGGCCCGGCTGGTGGCCGCGGGCAGGGTGGTCATCCCGGGAAATGTTCGCCGCGAAGGGCTGGATCCGGCAGGCATAGGGGAGATGCTAGCCGTTAAAGTGAATGTCAACCTGGGCACATCCCAGAACCTCGACTCCCCGGAGGTAGAGGTGGAAAAAGCTCTGGCGGCAGCTGAGGCGGGAGCGGATGCTGTGATGGACCTGTCCACCGGAGGTGACCTGGACCTGGTGCGCAAGAAGATCTTGGCAGCAGTAAAAGTGCCTCTGGGCACAGTGCCCATCTATCAGGCCGCCGTCAAAAAGGAGCTGACCAGCCAGGGGATGTTTGATTCCCTGGAGCGACATGCCCGAGATGGGGTGGACTTCGTCACCGTTCATGCCGGGGTGAACAAGATATCCCTGGAGCGGCTCAGGCAGGACCCTCGACTGATGGGGCTGGTGAGCCGGGGCGGCTCTTTGACCATGAAATATATCGCCGATACTGGAGAGGAGAATCCCTACTATCAGGAGTTCGACTACCTGCTGGAGATAGCTAGGGAGTATGAATTGACCCTCTCGCTGGGCGACGGTCTGCGGCCAGGGTGCATCGAGGATGCATCTGACCGGGCCAAGTACATGGAGTTCATCATGCTCGGTGAGCTGGTTAAAAGGGCGCGAGCTGCGGGAGTGCAGGCCATGGTGGAGGGGCCGGGGCATGTGCCCGCGGATGAGATCGAGACCAGTGTGAGGGCGATGAAGCATTTGACCGGCGGAGCGCCCTTATACCTTCTCGGACCCCTGGTGACGGACGTCGCCCCCGGGTACGACCATATCACCGCTGCCATGGGTGGCGTGATCGCTGGCATGGCGGGAGCGGACTTCCTCTGTGCCACAACCCCCTCCGAGCACCTCGACCTGCCCAATAGAGAGGACGTGATCGAGGGAACCTATGTCACCCGGATCGCTGCCCATGCAGCCGACCTCACCCGGCCGGGGGTGCGAGAAAGAGCTAGATCCTGGGATCTGCAGATGTCCCGGGCGCGAGCCGCTCTGGACTGGGATGGCCAGTTCCAGGCGGCGATAAATCCGGCAAGAGCTAAGCAGATCAGACACAGGCGAGGATTGGAGACCGACACCTGCACCATGTGCTCTGAGCTGTGTGCCATCCGGCTGGCAAAAGAGGCGATGGAGAAAGAGAGGGATAAGGATCCGAAGCGTGCCTGATACAGCCATCCCGGCTCTTGTCGGGACACTGTCGTGATCTTCTGGACCCCTTCTCCCCATAATCTTTAGCGGCCCTTGATCATCTCAGCTTATCTGCTGCTTGGCAAGGGAGCTGGATGATCTGCACCGGCTCGATGATTATGTTGGAGGTGGCGGTGGCCTTCCCCCCTTCCACGGTGTTGATGGCGCGAACGGATATTCCCGATACTCTTATGTCCAGGCGGTTTCGAAGCTGGCCCTCAAGGCCTATATCCTGGCCGCTGAGATCCGGATCGCTGCAATTGCTGCTGCTCTTCTGGAGGCTGTTGGGAAAAAGCTCCCCTTGCCTCTGGGCGTAGGCTGCGGATAGATTTTCCAGTTTTGCGGTTAAAGCAGCCATATCTGGCATGAGCATCTCTCTGGGTTGTGAGAGCAGAATGGAATCTGTTCTTGGGCCGATGAAGGCATCGGTTGGCGTTTGATCAAGGTGATTTGAGATCTCACATGAGGTGATGGGCCTGTCTTGGCTCTGCCCGGCTAAGACTGGGCCCGATAAGAGAAAAACTATTAGAAGACCCGCTTTTATTGCATCGGCGGGTCTCCTTGAAATCTTCATGTCCAATCCTGTCTGATTCGACTGGCTTGATATCACTGCTGGTTGGCTATCACCTTGACGTTGTTGGTGGCGGAGGCAAATCCGAATGCAAGAGCGTCTCTATTGCCGATCTTGATCTGGTCTATATTGACCTTGATGCAGCAGTCCTGGCATTCTTCCTCGCAGCATTCACAGTCACCAGTGTCTTGGTTCTTTATGACCTCCAGGTTATTGGTAGCCAAAGTTACGGGAGCCCTGTGCCATGGCACTCCAAAGGCCATTGCTCTGTCATTTCCGATTACCATCGTATCCGCATTGGTATCCTGAAATTCCGGGAAAAGGTATGCTGAACCTTCTGTCTGGAATATCACGCCGTTCTTTCCGAAGATATCTATGCTGCCACTGCCGCCCATGCCCTGTGCAAATGCAGGTATTGACAGCATAGCTATGGCCAGCACTAAAATAACACCCTTCTGTCTAATAATTTCACCCCTTTCGTTGTTTGATATCGATACAATTTCTCTCTATAATATTTATCTTTTTTGGTAAGAGATACTAACCGCCAACGATTGTACCTGCAGTTTGAGGAGCACTCATTGCCCGGTGATTTATTCCGCCATATTCGTATTCCTCCTACCTATGATCGTATTCGCCGGATATACTACTCTCTCTATTACTATAAAAATTTTTTTGTTGTGTTTATAAAGATGAATCAGGCGAATATTAGCTTTCGAACCTTTAATGTGGCCAGGTCTACCATTGGCGCCACTGCACAAACCGGCTGAATGTTCATCTTCTTCTGAAAATCAGTCTGCGACTGCCAAGTGCCACTGTTTATCGCTGCCACTCCTTTATAGCGGGCGATTCCCACGGTATGGACGTGCCCGCAATGGAGAATTGCCGGGGGATGGGAGATGACATAATGATCCTCGTTCTCCGGTGCGATAGACACCCGGCTGCCATAGATTGGGGAGAGGTGCCTTCTTCTCAGCATCTCTATCATCGCCTTCTCTGGGTTGGCATAGGCGATTCCGGGCAGGCGGAGGACGAGATCGTCTATGCTCCGGCCATGGTAGATCAACACCGATATGCCGCTCAATGTAACCCAAGCGGGATTGCCCACGAAGAGCATATCAGGTCGGAAGTATTTCTGCACCTCGGGAGGGAGAGCGGGCTGGGGTTCCGCCTGGCGCACTATGTCGTGATTGCCCGGGGAGATGATGATCTTGATGTCGCTTCTTATGGCATTTAGCAGCCCTGCAGCCGCCTCGTACTGGGAATAGATATCCATTATCGCCAGATCGTTCTGCTGGCCAGGATAAATTCCAATCCCATCCACCAGGTCTCCGGCGATCACCAGGTATTCCACCTGGGAGGCAAGCCCACTGGGATCATCCGCTTCTCCGTTCAGCCAGTCGGAGAACCTCTGCCAGGCCTCATCCATGAAATACTTGCTCCCCACATGAAGATCGGATATGAGTATGGCATGGCCGCTACCTTTCTCCAGGGAGGCGGTCTGATTGGGCATATCGGGCCAGAGCAGCGATTTGACGAAGATCCTTCCATTACCGTCTGAAATGCCCGTGACTCCTATGACCTCATCCGGAATTATCTGTCCTGACTCCTCATAGGCC
The DNA here is from genome assembly GCF_002496465.1 of Methanosaeta sp. UBA356. Lineage (NCBI taxonomy): Archaea > Methanobacteriati > Methanobacteriota > Methanomicrobia > Methanotrichales > Methanotrichaceae > Methanothrix > Methanosaeta sp. UBA356. The sequence continues at coordinate 13,665 of NZ_DAKC01000122.1, forward strand.
TCCCCATCCTTTTGGATGACCGCCACTATCATCCCGGTGGGATCCTCCAGCTCTATCACCCGGTTGCCTTTGGAGGTATTTCTGATATCCAGGACCATGCCGATTAGAGAGACCTCTCTGCCCGATGTGCTCTTGCTCAAGGACTCTATCGGCCGGGAGTTGATCCGGCGGGAGAGGATCTCTCTGATCTTTGCATATCTGTCCCGAAAGTAGCAGACGAAATCATCGTACTCGCCTACACAGGTCGACCGCCCGGTTATGTCGCAGCTCAATTGAGCAGAGCCCTGGGTATGAGGATCGGAGGGCGCTGAGTCCAAGGTGATCTCAGATGCTGATGGTTCGATCGAGGAGGGCGGGGTCCTGGAGGCGGAAGGGAAGGATGGACGGGAAGGAGTTCTGGATGAAGCTGGCAGGATGTGGGTGCTCCTTCTCTGGATGGGGGTGGTGGATGCGGCATGACCAATTCCATTTTTTGGAGAGGACTGGATGAGGCCGTTGATGTGCTGCATTCCGATCACCGCCAGGGATCTATCTATGCTGCCGATTATGCGCCGGAAGAGCTCTTCCTGGCTGCCCTGATAGCGGCATATGGCCTCAAGGGCCTCCGGCTCCAGCTGGTAGCCCTGTTCGGCGAACCTCTGCACAGTCTCCCTGCCCTGGGCTGGAACGCTCTTGGCCGACTTGGGGGATATCTGCAGCATCGAAAGGAGTATAAGAATGTACCAACTGATAAATGTGGCTGATGAAGATCGGAGAATGGTTTGACAGTCTGCCTATCCCCCAGCTGGCCAAAGATATAATTTTCGTTGTAGTGGTGGTGGGAGCCATATCCCTCCTCTCCCAGATAACTCTGGGCCTCTGGACGCCTATGGTGGCTGTGGAGTCGGGAAGCATGGTGCCCAATCTCAATGTGGGAGATATTATCCTCGTTCAGGGGGCAAGCCGCACCGAGGTGATTCCCTGGGATGAGGGAGAAAAGATGAACTACACTGCATTCAACAATCCTGGGGACGTCATCCTCTATCGGCCTTATGGCAAGGAGAGCCTGAACCTCTTCGACCAGCTCAAAATGGTCCTGGGAATGCCTCCCGGCCAGGGCAAGGCCATACCCATAATCCATCGTGCTCTATATCACGTGGAGGAGAATGAGCCGATGTGGGAGGGAGGGCCTGGAGCGCCGTTTGCTGGCTATATCACCAAAGGGGATCATAATGAGGTCATCGACCAGATGGCAGGCCAGACCCTGGGCATGGCAAATATGTCGTACTTCGATCAGCATCGCGATGATATCATGCGGGTGGGCGATGACGTGTATCTGGACAAGAACACCGGCCTGCTCCTTTACCAGACCGAGAATGGAACCTTTGTGGGAGATGGGATCAGCTATCTGACCCCGGTGAAGGATGAGTGGGTCATAGGGGTGGCCAGGGTGAAGATACCATTGGTGGGCTACGTCAGGCTGCTGCCCAATATAATCTCTGATGAGATTCACAAGATAATCGGTTAAATAAAATAAATATAATATCCGGGTATCAATGGCCCTCTTCTGATGGGCCCGGATTCCACCTGGCCCGCACCGCCCAGTGGTCCAGGTGGAATGGCTCCAGGTTCATGATCTTAATAAGCTCCAGCCCTTCCAGCTTTTTTAGCTCTGACTGGAGAACTGCTTGAGGCGGGGCGGTCGTGTCCACCGAGCGGCTCTTGAGCATGAGACACAGCTCGCCTCCCTGGCCCAGGTACCTCGCGCAGTTGAGAGAGGCGATCTGGGCCTGATTCTTCTGAGCTACATCCTGGTAGACCAGATCCACCGGTTCCAGGAGAGGAGCATACTCCTCCGGCTTTGCCGCATCGGCGAGGATGGGAATGATGTTTTTGCGTCTCTCGCACAGCCGGACCAGGTCGCGCATGGAGCGGGCCGAGAACTCCACCGCATAGACCAGGCCTTCTGAGACAATATCCGCCACGTGGCTGACGGTGGTGCCAGTGGATGCTCCCAGGTAGAGTACCCGGGAGTTGCTCTTCAAGGGGAGAGTCTGCCATTTTCCCTTCAGGATGAGGGCGGCGAGCTTCGAGCGATATGGGTCCCAGAGGCGATATCCATTGTGGATGCGTTCGCCGTAAACGGGCACGGGATCGGACGATCTCGTCGCTAGCCGCGCACCATCCCTTTCATGCAGGATATATATCCCTGGAGCAATCTCTTCCGGTGGCATCGGGATATTGCTTTTCTCTTGGGTGCCAACTTCTCGATGCAGAGCCTACAGCTCCTTTCCCATGGAGGTGGTGGTCAGTTTGACATGCTTCACACCCTTCAGGGACATCATCTTCTCCGCCGCCACTCTCACGTCCTTGCCCTCTCCCCGCAAGACAATCACCTCCAGGCAGTTGTCGTGGTCCAGATGGACATGGAGGCTGGACTGGATGATATCGCCCGAATCATGCTGGATCTCAGTCAGATTCTCCACCAAGCCCCTTTGGGAATGGGAATAGACCAGGGTGATGACCCCTACTCTCTCCCCCTGCACGTCGCTCATCCATTCGTAGTGGACGATGTAGTTTCTGATTGCATCCCTTATACCCTCGGAGCGCGAGGAGTAGCCGCGCTTCAATATTATCTCGTCGAACCTGGAAAGAAGCTTTTCAGGTAGCGAGACGCCTATCCTCATTAATTCCTGTTCCATGTATAATCGCGTTTAAAATACAGGTGATATTTAGTAATAAGCTTTATGGAGCAAAATCATAATTGCAGAGATATTAAACCATGGGAACCATAAAGATTTTCCCCTTGCCTGGCTAAGATAATGGCATATGCCAGACATCGCACTCATCGGCCAGAGGACTCTGCTCTTCGAGAAGCTCTTCCAGGATGTAGGGGCCAGCTACCAGTTCCTGTCGCCAAACATCCTGGGAAGCCCATTTTTGCCCCAGTACAAGATGGTGATGATTCCCTCCGGCTTTGCCAATCCGGATTATTCCCAGATCCTTCCCGGTCTGGAGAGGATGAAATCGAATATAGAACGCTTTGTCATGAATGGCGGGGTGCTGACGGTGTTCGGCCCCCTGGTCCCGGAGCATGACTTTGATTGGCTACCTCTCCCCTTGAAATACAAGTGCGAAATGAGCACTCAGAGTGTCAATCCCTCTGAGGGGGATTGCTCCTGCCTGATCTGCACCACCAACCCGGAGTGCGACGGCTACCTCATTCCAGGAGAGGGCTTCGAGACGGTGATAAAGGACGATAAGGGCAGGGCCATTCTGGTCATGGCCAGGCACGGAGAGGGTCTCATTGTGGTCACCACGGTGCATGAGTTTCCTGCGGCAGAGTACATAAGGTGGGCTTTGGAGTTGGCCAGGCCCGCCCGTATATGAGGGATGCGGCGGCGATGCCAGACTGCAGTCCTGAGAAAGAGCATCTCCTGATCAAAAAGAAGAGCAAGCTGCGCCAGGAGGTCGAGGATTTGCTGGAACAGAAGGGATTCGTCATGGAAAGGAGGATCTCTGTGATAAATTTGGATAGTGGAGAAGCTCATTACTTTGAAGACTATGCGGCATCCATGGAGTTCCTGAAAGGCAAGAAGGGAAGGTGGTATATTACTACACCTGGTTTAAGGCACTCCAGAAAAGATCGCTAATGCCGCAGATAACATTCTTCTATATTTATTCAATAAGATTTATTCTAAGTGATCGCTGCTATATGCAAATGTAGTTCTCCATGTCGGAATCCTCTCGCATCACCTCAAGCGCGCCAAGAGGTCTTTGGTTTTTGAGGTTATTGCAGCTTGCATCCCTTGTTTCCTCCTGGAGGGATAAGTTTCCTCATCGATGCTTAAAGCCAGAGCATCCAGCGCTTCAATAGCCTCTGATTCATCTATTCCCCTGATCCGGCAGACTTCGGGCAACACCTCTTTGGGATCTTTTTGTTTAGATTTGGCGAGTACTATGGTCTCCCTGCATACCGCGGCATATTTGCGAGGAAGCTCCATCCGTCCAGGAAACTCAGGGTCCCAGGATCTGGCCGCCCTAGCGATCAGCTCGTCTTGAGAATGTGAAGTCTTAGACCTCACTAAATGCAAGATCTCCATGCTATTTACTCCAATCATGATCAATAACATTTATTAATTAAGAAGTTTTCGCCAATCTCGTTGAATTTATCAAAAACAAAAAGATAATTATCATGTTGTGCGTTTGGTTGCAGGTGACGTCTGCTGAAATCATCGCCGGAAAGCAGTAGCAAAAGGTATATTTCTTCCAGCAATATTCACCATCTCGTATGTTGGCGGTTTTCAGCCACTCCTGTGCGCGACCAGGGATTCGATAGACTCCGAACTCACATCTACGAGTCGATATGCATTAACTCAGGCGACTTATCAATTACACTGTTATTATCATTAAATCTATATTCCTAAATTCAATATTTACAAGGATCATCATCTCACTGAGCTAGTAAATTAATTTAGTTTCAATTGACACGATAAATTATTGACTAAGTGCAGATAATTGTTCGCAGAGACTCGTCGAATCTATATATATTTCCAATTAAGAATATACATATCGTCGAACACGGCTTCGAAAACTACATATATAAGTATTATCAACATTATCAGTGATGATTATCCCATTTCTTGTCGTTGGAATTATAATAGCGAGCACAATTCTAGTGTGCTCGTACAGAGCTATCTATGGACCGGGGACGTTCAACCGTATCGTTGCTGCGAATGTGATAGGCACGAAGGCGATTGTGCTCTTGATCGTGGTGGGCTATATCATCGAAAGACCGGAATTCATCGACATTGCACTCATGTATGCTGTAATTGCATTTATTGGAACGATAATTATCGCCAAATATGCAGAAAGAGGAGAACTATGCTTGCGATAGACTTGGTAGCTACAATGTTTTTGGCGGCAGGAGCCTTCTTCATGATAATTGGAACAGCGGGGCTGTTGAGGTTTCCTGATTTCTATACCAGGTTGCATGCTACGGGAAAATGCGACACACTTGGACAGATCCTCATAATAGTAGGTTGCATGACCTATGAAGGATTGAGCTTTATCACGATTAAACTGATCTTCGTGTCGGCTTTTTACCTGTTGGTCGGTCCTACAGGTACGCATGCCTTGATGAAAGCTGCATATGCTAGCGGCTTGCCGGTTTGGAGGAAGGGCGACAAGAGGATGTGATGGAGAGATGACAGCTATGAAAAAAGAAAGCATGGCCTTCTCAATTGCCCTGACTTTTTGCGTCATGTTCGCATTCTGGATGCTCCTATCTGCCTGGACCGTTTATCTTCTCGAACCCTACGATCTCTTAAAAGTATCGTCAAGAGGTATATTGGCAGCATTGATTGTCTCATTCCTCACCTACGAGATCTTCGTGCCCAGCCGAGGCGAGAATGTGCTCTTGAAGATACGAAGATTAATTCCTTATATCGGATGGGAGTTATGGCAAATTTATCTGGCCACTATTGATGTGACAAAACGTGTCCTGGGCATTCTGCCGGTAGACCCCAGAATCATAGAATTTGATACAACTCTGAGAAGCGACTTCGCCCTAGTCACATTTGCAAACTCCATCACATTGACTCCAGGGACAATAACCATAGATATCGAGCCTGAGAAAGGGAGATACATAGTGCATGCCATTGCCAAAGAGCCTGCAGAATCTCTTACCGTAGACCAGACCATGCAAAAAAAAGTGGGTCATGTCTTTATGGAGGAATAAAGGAGGCAAAGAAATGATACTTCCTATTGACTTATTGTTACTGTTATTCCTTCTTATTATTGCCGTGGCAGCGTTATGGGTAAAGGACCTTTTGGCTGCCATCGTCCTGATGGGTAGCGTGCCATATCTGCT
>NZ_DAKC01000019.1:0-6169 GCF_002496465.1 Methanosaeta sp. UBA356
GATGAGCTGATCGATGCCGTGGTCTACAGGCTCTACGGGCTGACGGATGAGGAGATCGGGATTGTGGAAGGAAATTCAGCGTGAAGATGCATGTTACAGGAGAAGGAATATTCAATGGATCTGATATATCTTGATTACAATTGCTTTCAAAGAAGATTTGATGATACCAGCCAGATCAAGATCCAGCTTGAGGCTCTAGCCTGTGAAGAGATCTTTCTGAGAGCGGAGATTGAACAGATCCAACTGGCCTGGTCCTTCATGCATGAGGACGAGACCTTACTCTGCCCCTTTCCAAATAGAATGAATGTAGCTTTCATACTATCCACCCTCTGCAAGATCAGAATTGGACCTGATGATAAAATCTATGAGTGTGCTCTGGAATATCAGAGAAAATCCAGAATAACACCAAAAGATGCCCTCCATCTTGCATCTGCCAATTTCATCGGAGCCGATTACTTCTTAAGCTGCGACAACAGATTATTAAATCAGGCCAAGAGACTAGAACTGGAAATTGTGATCTCAAATCCAGTGGACTACATCAGATTGGAGGATATATGACTGAGAGGGCCAAGACGCTCGATGATGCTGAACTGAGACTCGTTGGGATAGATGCCTTGAATAAGGCTTTGGGTCCAGCCAAAGCGCTCCGATTCCTTGCTCTATTCCACCATGAACCTACTGATTACGTAGAGATCTCAAGAAGACTATATGAAAATCAGAACACAGAAGAGATATTTAAGAGGGCAAAAGAGCATTGGAGAGGCTAGTGTCCAAGCCTTGAACTATCCTGAAACTCTAGATTCGCTAATGCCCCGGACGCCTGACTGAAAAAACTGCACACCATACCTCCATTTTTCGAATCAAAGGCAAAGCGTTATTCTCCCGGTTCCATCCCGGCTGGAGAAAGCTTAAAAGTGATCAGAGCCAGAACATTCATTCATGATAAATGATGCGAATTTTGTTCAGGGAGGCGATATCTGCCATGACGGTTACTTTTGAGCCTCGCACCAGATTGAAGCATCTGGAGGAGTATGTAACCAAGATTCACCTGAAGCTCCCCCCAGAGGAGGCAAAGGTGCAGCTCTTGAGGTGCAGGATCGTGGCCTACGGCCTGATCGCCGAGATCGGGGAGAAGGCATACAACAAAGCATTTGTGGACCAGATCTTCGCCCATGCCTACCAGAACCTCTCTGAATCAACCGGTCAGGATCTGCGAGACCCCTTCTCAGATCCCTGCGCCAGCCAGTACCAGATCCTGGATGAGCTGAGGTCCTATGGCCGGAGGGACCTGCCAGAGCCTTTCCTGAGATTCATCCGGGCAGAGTTCAAGAAGGCCTTCATCCCCACAATGAGGATCTTGACCGACCTGTGCCATTCGGAGAACAAGTACTCCTGGGAGGAGGTAAAGCTGCAGCTTGTGGAGATCATGGATCAATTGGGGGTGGATGTAACCTGGGAGGAGTGCGAGGAGAAGCTGGAGACGTATCTGAAAAAGATAGGTGGAACCATTTATATAAATTGAGTTCTTTCGGAATAATTCATGAATACCAGGGGCAAAAAAATAGAAGCTCAGAACCGGACCATCTTGCAGAAAGTCGCCAGGGGAATAATGCTCATGCGAGGCCTTCAAACCGATTTCTCGCCGGAGTGCCTCTCCGAGCTCGCCCGTATCAACGGTCCAGCCAAGGCTGATGGCGCCCCCCATATCCGCGACCTGAGAGGGCTGCTTTGGGCCTCCATAGATAACGATGACTCCGAGGACCTGGATCAGCTTACCGTGGCCGAGCCCCTGGACGACGGAAAGGCCAGGATCAGGGTAGCAGTGGCAGACGTGGACAGCCTGGTCCACAAGGACTCTGCCATCGACCTTGATGCTCAGGCCAACACCACCTCCGTCTACACCGCCGCCCAGATCTTCCCCATGCTGCCTCTGAAGCTCTCCACCAACCTCACCTCTCTTAACCTAGACCAGGACCGCCTGGCGGTGGTGGTGGATATGACCGTTGCCCCCGACGGCTCGCTGGTCGACTCAGACGTCTACCGGGCGGTGGTGCATAACCACGCCAAGCTGGCCTATAACAGCGTGGCCGCCTGGCTGGAGGGAACTGGGCCCATGCCCCAAGCGGTTAGCGCCATGGACGGCCTGGCGGAGAACCTTCTCCTCCAGGATAAAGTGGCCCAGAATATGAAGAGCCTCCGCCATAAAGAGGGCGCTTTAAGCCTGGAGACCATTGAGGCCAAACCGGTCTTCAAGGGGGAGAGGCTCTGCGACCTTTTAGTGGAGGAGACTAACCGGGCCAAACAGATCATCGAGGACTTCATGATCGCCGCCAATGGAGTGACCGTCCGCTATCTGACCGAGCGAAATATGCCCTCCATTCGCAGAGTGGTGCGGGTTCCCAAGAGATGGGACCGGATCGTCCAGATCGCCGCTCAGCATGCCTTCAAGCTTCCCCCCAACCCCAGCTCAAGAAAGCTGGAGATATTCCTGAACATGATGAAGAAGAAAGATCCCCTCCGCTTCCCCGATCTGTCCCTGGCGGTAATCAAGCTGCTGGGAAATGGCGAGTACGTGGCAGAACTGCCCGAGACGGAGCCCATAGGCCACTTCGGCTTGGCGGTCAAGGATTACGCTCACTCCACCGCTCCCAACCGGCGCTATCCCGATCTGATCACCCAGAGGCTGCTCAAAGCAGCCATTGAGAATAAGCCCCTGCCCTACTCAATACGTGAGCTGGACCGTCTGGCCGACCACTGCACCAGGAAAGAGGATATCGTGGCCAAGGTGGAGCGGCAGGTGAGCAAGTCAGCTGCTGCACTTCTGCTCGAGCCGAGAATTGGGGAGAGGTTTAGCGCCATGGTCACCGGCTCATCGGAGAAGGGCACCTGGGTGCGGCTGCTTGACATTCCAGTGGAAGGGATGCTCAAAGGAAAAAGAAAGGGAATCGATGTGGGAGATGAGGTCACTGTAGAACTGATCTCGGTGGATGTGAATCTTGGGTTCATCGACTTCAAGCAGGTGGAGGATAGGATCAAATAGATCGTGATAACAAGATAGCCAGCTGAAGAATACTCTTCCCCTGCCTACTCCTCCTGCACGGGAACCTTCACCGATTCCGCCTCCGCCAGCATCTGTCCCGGGTAGATAAGATCGTGCAGTTCGCGGTTGAAGCCGCTTGCTGTGGTATGGGCATCATAGATGCCGTAGAGCCATGGCAGGACGAGCCAGGCGAGGAGCAGGATCAGCAGACCTTTCAGATATTCGCCCAGGTATATCTGGCCCCCTCCGGGAATGAAGATGCTGATCAGAGTGATCAATCCAACGTTCTTCTTCATCGACTCATACAGGAGGATTTTCTGGCCCAGGTCCATCGATGCGACAGCATCCTTAATCATAATTCGATCCGATTCATCCATATGATCAACCCCAATATAGATTGTAGCACCTGAAAATAGATATTCCTATCCCCCTAAGTCCCAAAAGGTCAATCCTCAAAGAAATAGGGCAGAGCCTCATCGATATTGGAGACCTCGATCACATTCAGGCCCAGCTCCTCAAATGCCGCCTGGGAGATGTTCAGAGTTCTGGGCACATATTTGGACCTCATGATATCGAAGCCTAGATCGGTTGACCTGCGCTCAACCTGCCTCTCATAATAGATAACATCGGCCTGGCCCTGGGGGATCAAAAAGTACTTGTAGCCGGCATCAGACACCGCTTTTGTCTTTTCCAGCACGCTGCCGATCTGGCCTATGGATCCGTCCTCGTTTATGGTTCCAGTTATCACCGCATCCTTTTTGATATCCCTGTCCTCCAGGGCGGCAATGGTGAGGACGGCCGCTGCCGCTCCAGCGCTCTCCCCGCCAATGAGCTGCGCTCTGGTGGAGGTGAAGTTGAAGACGAAATCCATATCCAGTTTGGCGCCGGGATAGCGGGACCGGGCAACGGCCACCGCCTTCTTTACGGCATATTGAACCTCGGGCTCGGAGAAGGGATTGGTGTCGATCAGGATGTCATTGCTGCCTGGAATCAGCCTCAGGTTCATCTTGCCCATGACCCCGATCTCATCATCAGATACCGCCACTATCGGTATGCTCTTCTGGGCCATGGTGATGCTCCCCCGGGGAGGATCGCTCTGGCTGTAGACCGATAACCCCAGGGGGCCAGACAGCTCTCTGACCTCCTCCTTCAAGGCGGAGATCTCGCCCTCCAGGCTGTAGATGTAATAGGAGTTTGCCAGGGAGAGCAGGAGGAGAAATCCCAATGCTATCAAGAGTCCTGCATTGCCAGGTCCTGCATTGCTGCTCATATCCGGTCAGCTTTTGGGATGTGCAGGATAAGAAGATTTCCCCTTAAGTCCTGCTTGGCTGCGTTCTCCTGCAGACCAGGAGCAGAAAATCAGGTATCCGAGCGCCATCCATCCGATCCGGGCACATGCTTCTCCAGCACTCCGGGGGCTCGGGCTCGATCACCCTGGCGATCTGAAAGCCGCAGGAGATCAGCTCGTTCATAGAGTCCTCCGGGGTGCAGGGGTAGTGGAAACCTCGGCCTTCAGGCCGGGGAGGAGCGTACCCCGCCCTTGATATCGAAAACTATATATCCATTGAATATAATCTTCAATGCAATGCTTCAGACCTTGATGGTAAAACTCGATCCCTCCCCGGAGCAACATAAGATGCTCTGTGAAACTATGAAGAGGTTTAACGAGGCTTGTAATCGCATAGCAGAGACTGTATTTGCTATGCATAGTGCCAACAAGGTTGAAATCCATAAGACGGTTTACTATCCTGTTAGAGAACATTTCGGTCTTTCCTCTCAGCTTACTATTAGGGCCATTTCCAAGGTCTGCGAAGCCTACAAGAGAGACAAGTCCATTAAGCCAGAGTTCCATCTTGATGGTGCGATCGTCTATGATCAGCGTATCCTTTCTTGGAAAGGACTTGAGAAGGTCTCTTTGATCACGCTGCAAGGAAGGCAGGCTATCCCTATTCGGTTTGGAGAATACCAGAAAGCAAGGCTCGACAGAATCCGAGGACAGGCTGATTTGATTCTGGTTAACGGAATCTTCTACCTTTGCGTAGTTGTAGAGGTTGACGAAGAGACTCCTTACGACCCTAAAGGAACCCTTGGAGTTGACCTCGGTATCAAGTACCTTGCTGTTGATTCTGATGGAGAAGTGCATTCCGGTGAGCAAATCAACCAGACCAGAGAGAGACTTGATTCTCTGAAAGCCCGACTCCAGAGCAAAGGCACTAAATCGGCCAAACGACATCTTAAGAAGCTGTCTGGCAGGACTGCCAGGTTCTCTAGAGATGTCAACCATTGCATTTCCAAGCATATAGTTACGAAAGCCAAAGACACTCTGCGATCCATTTCCCTTGAAGATCTTCAAGGCATCCGATCCAGAGTCACGGTTATGAAGGCTCAGCGTCGTCGCTTGCATACTTGGAATTTCGGGTTGCTTAGGACGTTTGTTGAATACAAAGCTAAGGTTGCGGGTGTTCCGTTGGTCTTTGTTGACCCCAGGAACACTTCCAGGACATGTCCCTCTTGCGGGCATGTTTCTAAAGCCAACCGGCCAACTAGAGATGAGTTCAGATGTGAGTCCTGTGGCTTCGCTGGGCCTGCAGATCACATTGCCGCGATGAACATCGCTTTTAGGGCTGAAGTCAACCAGCCTATTGTAGCGGGGAAACATCTTACCTCAGTTACAAGTTCCGGTCTTTAGACCGGAGTAGTTGACGATGTCCCCCAGAGTCCGGTGCCAGTAGACGGTGGGCTCCGCCTCGGGCAGCAGATGCATGCATAACCAGGGCGTGGGCGGCCTCGATCTTCATCAAATCATCGTGCCCTAAAGGAAACCATGCGCCTTATGGAAGAGATCGGCAAGGCCATACCAAAATGGCCTATTGAGTGAATAGGGTATTAAGGATAACAGATGACCAGATAGAGTCTGCCGATAGGACGATCCCCAATGAATGTCTCACTTATCCTCGCTCATCCCAACCAGGGAAGCTTCAACCATGCCATAGCTATTGCAGCCATCAACGCCCTTGAGGGCAACGGCCACAGCGTCAGCTTTCACGACCTCTACCGGGAACGATTCGATCCTGTGCTACCTTATGGGGAGATTCCCAAAGGCGCAGATATAGATTCAAATCTTATGAA
>NZ_DAKC01000019.1:6433-11603 GCF_002496465.1 Methanosaeta sp. UBA356
TGGGTGGACAGGGTGATCCGGCCGGGGGTAGCTTACGAATTTTTGGAGGGGGACAGCGGCGAAGGAGTGCCAAGGGGCCTCTTGAAAGCCAATAAGGCGCTGGTGTTCAACACCTCCAACACCTTCCCTGACCGGGAGCGCGAGGCTTTTGGCGATCCACTGCAGAGGCTGTGGAAGGACTGCATCTTTGGGCTCTGCGGGGTGGAGGAGTTCTATCGGAAGACCTATTGTGTGATTGCGACCAGCACGCCGGTTAAGAGAACTGCCTGGCTGGAGGATGCAGAAGATACAGTGGCAGAGATCTTTCCCAAAGATAGGAATAGGTAATTGGAAATCCTGGCGAGAGAATGGGGGAGCAGAGGTCTGGCATGCGGATGAATAATGGAATTGCAGATATGGGATGGCTGCAAGTCCGGGCCAGAGACGAAGGCAGGCCGCCGGAATGAGAGGTCTTCGTGAGCAATAGGAACGCGGACCGCCCCCGAGGATCCGAAGGCAAAGGCTATCTACCTCGTCAGCTTCTCCGGCCTGAAGACCGGAGTTCCCTTGCGCCATTTCTATGGCCTTTTTATCGGTTCGGAGCTGATCCTTTTCGAGCCCAGGTCCGAATATAACTCTGCAACTCCCCTGAGGGCTCGATATCCCTTCTCGCTAATCATATAGTCCCCTCTCTCATGCCTCTGCAAAATCATTCCTCCATCCTGCAGCTTCTGCAAGTGGAAGAGCAGATTGCCGCCCCGCAATCCTGTGAGCTCAGCAAGAGCCGAAAAGGTCTTGGTCTCAGCGAAAAGGGCCTTTAGAATTTGCAGTCTCTGTTTATTGCTCAGGGGCTCGAGGAGCTCGACGACAGTCTCTTTTTCGGGAAGGGACTCCATCGATTCACCCGTCAAATCATTTTCTCGGTATACCCTGAGCGAACGCATCAGATCTATCTGCTTATCCAATAGCCTGGCCACCTCAGAAAAGCATGTTTTGCACTGATCATAAGGAGACTTCCTGCGCATCTCTTCCAGCTTCGATTTCGCATCGTTGATGGAATCCGCTGATACCTCGCCCCTTTTTATCTGATCCAGGCTGCTATTCAGAAGATCTGAGAACAGCGCTTTGCAAGCATTTTTCATATGACAGTCCTTCGATATCTTGCCTTCCAAGCTGCTCTCTATCTCATCGGTTGCGTATCCCCGGATTACATCAAAAAAATCGCTTCTGCAGCCATCGACAATAGAATTCAAGTGCTGCTGATTTGAGCGTTCCATGAACCTCTTCATGTCTTCGTGCATGATATCCAGCTTCGACTTTATGCCGTTGACTTCCTTCAGAAGATCCGCATTCATGATATCATCAAACCGACGCAGTGATGAAAAAGGTTTCTATTATGTATCTTAGAGTTAACCTTGTGTATTCAATTATACCTTGTATAGTTTTATAACGCTAAAGTATATATTCATAACCAGACGATAGAAGGATTGGTGAAACATAATGAGTGCAAAAGACGAGATACATGCCCAAATTGTTGGTGCCTTAAAGGAAGCAAAGTTTCCCATAAAAACGCCTGAAGAGCTTATGGCTGCCCTGCCCCAGGGTGCTGCCACCAAATGCAAGGCAGGAGACGTGGAAATTACAGCGGGCGATGCAGGAAAGGTCTTGAAAGCCAGCGATTTCCCATTTAAAGATGCCAGGCAGGTGGCCGACGTAATCGTCAAGCGTGCCGGGCTCTGAATTAATCTAGCCCCGAGGTCTCAGGAAGGGTTATTCAGATAAAAGAGAACCATCGAGAATTCCACGGTCGCTGGCGCAGAGCCGCGATAGCAGTAGATTGGGCTCTTTGGTGATATCTCTGCCGTCCGGCACCAGTAGACAGCGACCTTCATTCTGAATCCGCTCTAAGATCTCTCTATGCTCTTTTAGATAAACTATCCTCAAAAGGCTTTATATTATCGAATATCAATGCTTGAATTCATGGATGAGGGGAAGAGAAGCGAGCCGGTTGAGCTGATAGCAGTCCTTGTCTTCGGCTTCTTGTTGAAGCTCTTTGCAGGAAGGAACTCACTTACCGAACATGGGATAGTATTCCCGGGCTACGATGAATACTATCATATGCGCAGGATACTCTATGGGACCAGCAACTTTCCTGATACGCTATGGTTTGATACCTACCTGAACTACCCTCATGGCTTTTCCATAACCTGGCCCCCGCTCTTCGACCAGATCTCCGCTGCCCTATGCATCGCTTTGGGCCAGCATACAAAAGAGGGGGTGGAGATGACGGCGGCCTTTGTGCCTGTCATCATCGGTCTGCTGGCGATGGTCGTCGTTTACTATATCATGCGAGAGCTCTTCGATCACAGAATTGCCCTTCTGGCAAGCTTCATGACCGCTCTCGCCCCCTACTACCTCCTCTATACTATGGTTGCCGCCACCGACCATCACTCTTTGGAGGTGTTGTTTCAGCTCCTCTCTCTCCTGTTCATGGTCCTCGCATTCTCCCGGCCGGATAAGAGATGGCTCTACGCTTCTGCGGCAGGTGTGGCACTGGCCGCCCTGGCATATACCTGGCAGGGCGCAGATGTCTACTTCGGGGCGTATCTGCTATTCGCAGCATTTGGTATGAGCCTGGAACTGCGCCAGGATAAGCCGAACCTGAACATCGCCTCAACGCTGCTTGTAGCCTTTTTCCTCGCCCTTATACTCGTTTTGCCCTTCAGGAATACCCCCTGGATGTCACCCTCATTCCTGGGATTGGCAGCCATATTCGTCGCCCTGGCCATCATGCTGGCACTGGCACACATTATCGCTAAGAGGAGCATATCCTGGAAGGCATTCCCATTGGCCATCCTCGCCATATTCATTATATCATTGCTGCTCTCAAAGATATTGGGCGGATTCTTTGGACTGGAGGGTCTGATCCGAACGGGAATGGGATACATCTGGGGAGGGGAGATGATCGGCAAGATTGGAGAGGCAGAACCGCTCATCTATGACCTTGATACGTTATCTCAGGTGGTCTTCTCCTGGCTGGGACTGAACATCCTATTCTCCCTAGCAGGAGCAGCCGCCATAGTAGTCTATATGCGAAAAGAAGAAAGAAGAATGCAGCAGAGCCTGCTTCTCCTTCTGATATGGGCAGTCTTCTCCATCCTTCTCACCCTGGGACAGGGCAGATTTCTGTACATCTCCACGATATTCATGGGCATGCTGATAAGCATACTGATATTCTATGCCCTAGATCGCCTTAAGAAGTTCCAGGAGGAGAGGGGCGCAAAGCTCCACAGGGCCCTGGCAGCAGCCATCATCCTGCTTCTTGTCCTGCCGACGGCAATTGATGCCTTCAACTTCGCCAGCAATTCGCCACCTGCGATCGCAGGCGACTGGCAGGACTCTCTATTCTGGCTGAAGGAGAACAGCGACCCAACCAGCCACTTTGCCGATCCGGAAGAGATCCCTGAGTACAGCGTGATGAGCTGGTGGGACTATGGCAACTGGATCCTCTATCTATCTGAAAGGCCGGTGGTGGCGAACAACTTCCAGACCGGAATAGAGGATGCGGTGAAGTTCTATCTGGCAGAGGACGAGAAGGAAGCGACGGAGATAATGGATGCCAGAGGTGCCAGGTACGTCTTTGCCGATTTCGGCATTGCCTATGGCAAGCTGCCCTCCCTCACAGAATGGGCGGATGAGGATATCAGCAGCTATATGGCCCTGGAGGAGTACGGCGCTCAGCTCTCAGCCAAACCCAAAGAGAGGTTCTTCAACACCACATTGGGCAAGCTCTATCTAGCAGACGGAACAGGCATGGGCCGGTTCCGCCTGATCCACGAGTCGAGCACTATCATGGGAAATGTAGGAAAGAGCAGGGTTATGATCTTCCAGTATGTTCCCGGAGCGTTGCTGAAAATCCACACTGGCCGGGATGGAAATGGCATGGCCTTGCTCAATATGACCTCCAATATAGATAGGAGGTTCGTCTACCTCAACCAGGCCACCTGGAATGGAGATGCACTTGAGGTAAGGGTCCCCTATTCCACAGAGAGAGAGCATGAGGTCCATGCAACTGACCCGTATATGGTGTTCTCAGTGCATGGAGACGATGTGAAGGCACAGATGGTTGAGGTGAGCGAGGAGGATGTTCTCCAGGGAAGAACCATTGATATCAACTTTTAAAAAAGAGAATTGCGCCGTTTCCGGCGCATTAATTTGATATTCTCGATTAGGGCTTATACGCAGGGCAGCCAATCAACGCTGATTTCGCCACAGGTGGAGTTGCCCCAGAGCTGGATGAACTTCTGAATGGCGAAGACGCCAGTCAGGTCCTCGACCGATCGGCCATACTCAGCATGCCGCCCTTTGAGCGCGCTGCTGGACTCGGGATCTCTGGAGATCCAGCCGATATGGGCCACACCGATTACATTGCTGTTTATGTTGGCCTCAAGGACACCGTTGCAGCAGGGAGTATCGGTCAGGGCATTGTATCCCCTGGTCTTGACCTCAGTGGTCTTCTGCAGGTGCTCAGCATGAGTGTACATCTCAGTCAGAACAGCACCTATCTTATAGTTCTGAATGCACAGCTTATCCACCCATTTCTGGTCATAGGTGCCGGTCTGATAGGAGACGGGCATGTACTCCAGCTCCTGCTCTGAGGTGAAGTTGATGTAATCCATTGGATAGCCGTTCGCCCATTCGCAAGCCATGTCCAAAGGCTGCCTCTCCGCCTCCAGCTCTATCCTGGAGAGGATCACATTTCCTGAGCCGGTCTGCTTCTCTACCAGCTTCTGGCCCTCATAGCCAGACTGGGTGGAGATGACCATCTCCAGGCTTCGATAACCCACCCCTTTTACAGACGATTTCTCGTACATGTAATTGGCAGCGCCTGCCATGCCTATTAGAGCCATGGCGATAACCGCTAGAACGATCATTTCTCTCTTCAATCCACACTACCTCCTTTTCTGCCCGGATGCTCTTGATTTAAGGATTTGCTGGCCGATATGATAATTCGATTCGGGCAGCCCGATATCCCCACAGTCCGGGAAGGTCACTCTCCTATAGAACCCTAACACCCGCTATGAGCTTCTCTGCAGCCTATTTTAAGGTTTTGGCTGAAATATTTGGGCTGAATGTATATACATTTGAGAAAGAACGCAAATCGAATTGACTGAATAGAGCAAGAGAATTA
>NZ_DAKC01000019.1:11863-15895 GCF_002496465.1 Methanosaeta sp. UBA356
AATAAAAAATAAAAGAGTAGAGCTTATGCCTTTTGGCCGAAATTATTCAGCCTATTTACGAAGTTATAGCATGAGCTGCTCGTACAGGGACTGGCGACCGGCATCTTCTTGGAAGTATCGACTGCGGGAGTGGCTATTCCCTCGCAGTCTCCATTCTGACAGGCGGGCTCTGATTCAGCATTATTGCGGAAGAGAATCCTCCTGTTGATCTCAAAGGATCCGAAGTACTCCTCAATCTCTTTAAGGCTCTTCTGGCCGGGGATAGATTGCTTGGCATCTAAGAGGTAATATCCAGTGAAGTTATCCGCCGTCTGGAACTCAGCGGTCTTCTTCAAAGATCCAGTCTGATGCAGTGTGAAATCCTGGCTCTTGAACTCCATCTGCTGCAAATCATAGGTTTCCCGGATCTTGGAGCCGACCCCGCCGAATATGGCAGAGCTCTTGAAGCTCTCCGTTCCCACAAGTGCATCTCCAATGGCCACGGCATTGTAGTTATCGACTGCATCCTGCTCAACGAAGTTGGCATTCTTTCCCCTTGCATCATCCACCATGTACTCGTTCTTGACCAGAGCATCCACGCTGCCGCTGAATATCACGTCCTTGTTGGACTTGATACCAGATTCCATCGACCTCAGGTCCTTGTTCATCAGGAACTGTCCTGATCCACTGATAGCGGTCTCTGAGGCGTAGTCGTATGCCTGCACTCTGAACGTTGCCTCCCTAGAGGCTGAAGTGCGGCATTTGGCCGATGCCTCAACCGCAAACCTGTACTTCCCGGCTACGGCATTGATATCCGGCTGCACGGTCAGGGTTTGGGAGCGGGACCCTCCGGCAGGTATATTCATAGGGCTTCTGGTCCAGCCAAACCAATCCAGGGCGCAGTCCATTGGCTTGACGCAAACCTCAACATCTGCATCAGTTGAGCCCTCATTGGTTACAGTAACCACGAAGTCCAATTCCTTTCCCTGAGTGGTATATGACTTGTCCGCCTCCGATTCAGGCCCGGTTAGACTGACATCTACCGATAGAGCCCCGGAATCTCCTGAACAGGGACTGGGCAGATAGTTGGGAATGGATGGAGTAGAGGGACCCGACCAAGTGGCAGAAACATCACCCAACTCCATTCCCGGATCCTCAACCGTAGCCTGCACCTGGCATACTGTCAGGATCAACATTGCTATTGTAATGATCAGACATATTCTCATGGTAACCCCCTTTAAACAACATAAAAAAACTAGCCAGGCCATTTGACCTAGCAGTCTATGCCTTCACAAGGAGCGCGATGCTTCTCACGCACTGGATTTTCATGGAACTTCAATACCTTCTCAGCCTCGAATGTTCCGGTGAACATCTCATGAGCTTTGATATCCTTGTAGAATATCCTGTGCCATGTAGCGTCTGTGCCCCATGTGCCGTTGAAGGAATTCTTGGTCTCGATTCCCACCAGATGAGCGGGATTGCTGCCCATCAGGGCTGCAACAGCATCCTGATCCCTTCCCGCTTTCGCTAGCGAATCTACTAGCTTCTCAGGCGTCGTGCCTGGCGGGTTGTAGGGCGTGGTAGATGAGAAGAATGCGGTCTCATCCTGCTCCATCTCAGTAACCGAGAACAGCTCCTGCACATTCGCGCCGATGCCGCCATAGAACTCCTTGGAATTTAAGTAACGTCCGCCGGTCAATGGTGTCTGTCCGCTGTAGGTCATCTTGGTGTTCTGGACGAAGTTCAGGTTGGACTTATTTCCGCCGTTGACCGTGGAGATGTTCCTCTTGAGGACATCAGCATTCTGAGAAAATGCGGTCTCCTGATCCAGCTCAATGTCTCCATCCCCGGTCATGGTATCGAAGTACTCGAGAGCTATTTTTTTGTCTATTACCGAGTTAGCAACATCGATAATCCCTGAACCGGATACCTTATGGCTTTCACAAAATTGCTCATACTGCACTGGCGGTACCAGTGGTGGATTAGCCATTGTAATGCTACATAGCCCCACTAGGGCTACTGCAAGAACTGCTATCGTTACTCCCTTCATTATACATTTACCCCCGATGATTGATGTAACAGCTATTGATCCCTTTAGATCAGTAGCTATCCTGCCCGCATGCGCAGGACTTGAGCTACAATTGTAAGTTGATGCTTTTATTCGATATAAATGTATCTGTTCATAATAATGGTCATCCAAAGGCCGGTTCGTTGCAGAAGCTTCAACCAAACGCATGCCATTTTGAGATGACGACAAATCCCTGCTAATTAAAAAAAAGATCGAAATGAAGCCCGCCCAGCAGATCGCCGAGACGGGCCTATTTTAAAGATTTTTATTCACCCGATGTCGATAACGATCATCTACACGCAGGGCAGCCAGTCAACGCTGATTGCGCCGCAGGTGGAGTTGCCCCAGAGCTGGATGAACTTCTGAATGGCGAAGACACCAGTCAGATCCTCGACGGATCTGCCGTACTCAGCATGGCGGCCCTTGAGCAGCCTGTTGGGCTCAGGATCCCTGGAGAGCCAGCCGATATGGGCAACGCCGATGACGTTGCTGTTCAGGTTAGCCTCGAGGACACCGGTGCAGCAGTCCATTTTACAGCCGGTAGCATACCAAAGGCCGTCGTCGGGATTGTAATCCCATAGGTCTTCTATTCTCTCTTTTTTCCCGTAGCCTCTGGTCTTAACCTCGGTGGTCTTCTGCAGGTGCTCAGCATGGGTGTACATCTCAGTCAGCACAGCGCCGATCCTGTAGTTCTGCACGCACAGCTTCTCAACCCACTTCTGGTCATAGGTGCCTGTCTGGTAAGATACCGGCATGTACTCGAACTCAGCTTCCTTGGTGAAGTTGATGTAGTCCATATAACAGGAATTGGGATACATGCAAGGGAACTGCAGTCCTTCGGCAGTTATCTGTCTCTCAGCTTCCACCTCAGTCCTCTCGAGGATCACGTTTCCGGATCCGGACTCCTTCTCTACCAGCTTCTGGCCATGGAAGCCAGACTGGGTTTGAATGATCATCTCTACGTTCTTGTATCCAACGCCCTTGACCGATGCCTTTTCGTACATATAGTTAGCTGCACCGGCCATGCCTACTGCGGCCATGGCGACTATAATCAAAACAGCTATTAGTTTTCTCATTTCTTTCCCTCCTCCTTTACATGAGGATCGAAAGCTGCTATTGACAGCAACAAGTGATCCCTCAGTACATCACCCCGGCTGGATATACAGATCCTTTATCAAAGATCCAGGACCGTTCCACCTGAAGAGATGAAACCGCTCGGCCCCCTCCATCATATAAGCCAAAAGCGTTAAATGTCATCCTATCCGGCGTGAGGAGCCTGATTCCAGGATTACCATTAGATGTTACTTGAGCCATTGTCTCAGGCACAACATTTTTCATTAGATTAATGACATATAAAGCTATCGAGCAGGGTTAAGAGAATTTTATATTCCACGATTTCACCCCTCTTGCCTGTTTTCTCCCGAGAAGATCGCCCAATTGCTCAGAAGAGAACACTCAAAGGAACATCTAACAAAAATACAGGCGTAAGAAGCAGGTTATATGATTTTAAAAATATTGCATAGGCCCCAGGCCTCATAGCCTGAGGTCATATTCCATTCTAATTTAATTTATACGCAGGGCAGCCAGTCAACGCTGATTGCGCCGCAGGTGGAGTTACCCCAGAGCTGGATGAACTTCTGAATGGCGAAGACACCAGTCAGGTCCTCGACGGATCTGCCGTACTCAGCATGGCGGCCCTTGAGCAGCCTGTTGGGCTCGGGATCCCTGGAGAGCCAGCCGATATGGGCAACGCCGATGACGTTGCTGTTCAGGTTAGCCTCGAGGACACCAGTGCAACAATTGCCGTTGTTTGTCGGCTCACTGCATACGTTCTGGTAGCCTCTGGTCTTGACCTCGGTGGTCTTCTGCAGGTGCTCAGCATGGGTGTACATCTCAGTCAGCACAGCGCCGATTCTGTAGTTCTGCACGCACAGCTTCTCAACCCACTTCTGGTCATAGGTGCCTGTCTGGTAAGAGACTGGCAT
>NZ_DAKC01000033.1:0-10453 GCF_002496465.1 Methanosaeta sp. UBA356
TTACAAAAATCGTTCCATCGATAATAGTCGTTGCAGGCTATGCAGTAGCCTTTTTCTTTCTTTCCTTAACCCTAAAGGATAACATAAATATTGGCGTCGTGTATGCAATATGGTCCGGTGTAGGTGTCTCATTAATTTCGGTTATAGGCTATTTATATTATAAGCAATCATTGGATATCCCAGCTCTTCTTGGAATTGCATTGATAATTATAGGTGTCATGATAATAAACCTGTACTCAAAAAGTGTGATGCACTAAAGCAGAACCTTCAGAGGCTTGAAATGGGGATCATAAATAAGACCGCAAGAAGTACATCTCTTCGTATTTGACAGTCTATCTGATTGGGAAGCAAGCTATGCGATAGCGGGGATAGACAATCCTCAGTTTCAGAAAAATCCGGGAATCTACCGGATCCGGAGCGTGGCGATAACAAGAGCGCCGGTGATGAGCATGGGCGGGATTCGCATTCAGCCCGACCTGGCTCTTGAATGAGCTTTCGCAAAGGGACAGCGCCATCTTCATACTGCCTGGAGGCATCGCCTGGGATGAGGGCAAGAACAAGGAGGCAATCGAGGTTGCCCGCGTGTTCCTCGACTCCGGAGTGCCTGTGGCAGCGATTTGCGGCGCCACCGCGGGCCTTGCTCGTGGGGGCTTGCTCGATTGCCGCCGCCATTTGTAAAGGCGGCTAATGAATCGCAGTACAATCCCGCCGACTCGATGTAGTCACTGCTGAATGGATGTTGGGAGTGCGAAGACCGTCCGAAATGCCGTCTTCTCGACAGTATTCGACCTTGGATTGGCCATCTATCTAAATAGTTACATTGGTGGAACGGCGGAGCGCCGTGGCAGGTATGGAATGATAAGACCTCGAGACTCTGCCATCACTCAGAGAAATACTTCCAGTCTCTTCTCAGCAGGGCAAAAACCACCTGGTCATGGAAGCTTCCCTGAGTAAATTCATATTCTCTTAAAAGCCCCTCTGGCCTAAAGCCCAGTCTCTTGAGGGTATTAAGAGACCTGTTGTTTCCCACTGTTACAAAGGCCTCGATTCGGTTGAATCCTCGCTCTTCAAAACAATGGTTAATAACAGCTTTCATCACTTCCTGTATGGCACCCTGTCCCCAATATCGCCTGCCCAATTCATAGCCAATTTCAGCGCGCCGGTGCTCTGCTTTAACGTTATGGTAACCACAGCTGCCCTGAACAACTCCACTTTTTTTATCAACAATGGCCCAACGCCTACCTTCACCCCTCTCCGGCAGGCTATTTAGCAAATCAACCATCTGTTTGGTCTCTTCGATATTTTTGAAAGATACGTTCATATATTTTGTTACCACATCGTCTGACCAATAGCTGTGCAGCGTTTCTAAATCGGCTGCGCCTATCTCGCGAAGGGCAAAGCGTGTGGTTTCCAGTTCGTTAGATCTGTTCATATTTTCGCCTCTACTCTGGCAAGAGGAAGAGCTAAGATGATATCGATTAAAAACCTATTCTTGAATCTCTTTCTCAAACGAACTCCTTTTGCACGACTTTTGGGTCTTCATCCTCCGGATCGACGAGCTTAAGTTTTAAGGGGAGAGAGGAGTGTCATGCTGCAGTTGAGTAGGAGAGAGACGAAAGAGACATGCATCGATGTAGTCCTGGAGACGGAAGGCTCAGGCAGGATAGATGTCGAAACGGAAATTGAGCTTTTGGACATGATCTTGACCTCTTTGGGGAAAGGAGCTAATTTCGATCTGAGGATCAAGGCCAGGGGAGATTCTGTTACCGGCGACCACCACACCATTGAGGACACGGGAATCACCCTGGGAAAGGCGATTGCTCAGGCAAAAAAAAGCGGCATTGGCAGCTCAACTGTGCCTTCGAGCACTGCCCTGGCAGTGGCCGCAGTTCGTTTCGGCGAGACCGGATACCGGGGCGAGTTCAGCTTTAAGAGCGAGAGCGCAGGAGGCATGACTCTGGAGAACTTCGGACACTTCCTGCGCGCTCTGGCTTACAATGGAGGTTTCACCCTGGTCATCAGCGCTGAAGGTGGGGATGATATGAGCAAGATCGAGGCCATGAGCACCGCGTTAGGCAGAGCGATCAGAAGGGCCTGGAAAGACTCTGAAAAATAATATCGAATTGCAGAAAAAGAATAACCAGGGAGGCCTGCCCTGGTATCTTGCCTAGCTCTTGCTCCTCAGATAGAAAGCAAGGGCAATAGCCAGAAGAAATGTGGCATAACCAGGACCATTGCTCTTCTTGGCTTTATCCGCAGCACCTTCTCCAGCAAGAACGGTTATGGTGCCGTTGGTGATATCCTCCGGCTCAAAACCGCTCCATCCAGTTACATTGATATCGATTATCTCATTCGGCTCAATCGCTTTAAAGCTCAATTCCGCCTTGCTGCAGTTGGCAGGGAAGGTGATTCTCATCAAACCCTTGGCTTCCTCAAGCTGCCAGGAGGGGCTGCAATTGCCCGAGATGCCCAGAGCCTGAGCATTGTTTGAATCGTATGTCAAATTGATCCATCTTTCCACAGAGGATGAAGGAATCTCGACTGGAATGGAGGCAGTCTCACCCGCAGAAATTTCTGCTGAGCCCAGGGATATGCCGCGCATGGGGGCGCGAGAGACATTGAAGAAATCGCCCATTGTCTGAATAGAATTGACAGCATTCTCTATCCTCACCCTCAGCTCATACCGGCCGGGCTCTGCTCCTGCCACTCTCACATGAGGCTCAAGAGAGTCAATCGTACCATGCAAGGTATGATTTTTGGCGCTGGGGTCCAGTCTGCCGTTAACAATATCCTGGAACCTCAGAGTGCTCAGATCGAGCTCGATCTTGATAAAATTCCTCCTGATGGTCTCATTGGCCAGCATTGAATCGTAATCTGAGGTGACGTTCAGCTTCTCATACTCGCTTCTGGACACATAGTAGATTGAATCGCTTTTCAGTATCCTGCCGATCCTCCCAGCGGAATTGAAGTATACCCCCACCTGCTCTTCTGGAGAGGACTGATTCAAGCGCAGCAATGCTGGCACCAGATTTTCCCCCACGTCCATAATCCGGCCATTATCGTCGCTGAGCTGAAGGGTTGTAGCATTCCAAACCCAGTTATACATCCAGAACTCGCCCGATCCCTGGCCGAAGTTTGTGATATCTCTGGAAAAGACCGTCCGGTTTGTGGAGTCTACAATCTCCACAGTGACCTCTCTTATCTCTGCCGCCTGCTCAATCATGGTGAAGCTAGCCGGGGTCTTTGAGGTCACATTGTCTGGCACAATTATGGTTGGAGGGCTTGGAGATGGCACGATATATTCTTGAGTATAAAGATAGTACCGCAGGGTATCGTTGTCTGCCACCCGGATATTCATCATTGGAGCCAAGGAGACGGTCGAGTCGCGGTTCAAATTGATATAGTCATCGTTGACCATCCATATGCCAAGTGGATCGACGTTCACAACCTGCATCTCTCCAATGCCATTGCCCTCCTCCACATGAATGATAAATTGATCGGATATCTGGAAGATGGCATCGATGGTGGCAAAACCCTTGGATATGTTGTTGAAAACATTGTCTACGTGTACCATTATGATCGGCAGGTCGTCGACATCGCCCAGATCTTTCTCATAGATATAGGTGGAGTTGGATCTTACCACAGAGCCTTCAATCGATGCTCCATCCTTCAGAAGCTCCAGGAAAATGCTATCGTTTTCCAGGTCGCGAATACGGATTTCATAGCCTTCCTGCAGAGAATAGTTGCCAACAAATGCGACACCCTGGTACTCTTCATCGATGAGCACTCTGCCCAGATACTCCTTCTCCAGCAAGCTCTTTGAGGCTTTTGTGCCCGCCAGGCTGCTGTCGTATCCTGCAAACCATTGCATCCCCAGGAAATTTATAACTAAATAGTATCCCCAGGGCTTGAACTCAAATTCCTTGGGCTCAAGGAGCGTGGTATACTGGAAGCCCTTCTGAAATGCAGTATTATTCTCTTCATACACAACAGGATTGGATGGCGGAGATACCCTCCTGTCCTGGACGGAATAGAGAACCAGGGTCTCATCCCCCAGCATATCCTCTGGATCAAAATAAAATCCGCTGTAATTCAATGATTTCCATCTGGCGGTGACAGAAGAATCATAATCTCCCAGCTTCACTGGGATTTGAGTGCTGGCACTGAATGCTGGTCCTCTTATCTCTTGGATCCCGTATTCGAAGATTATGCCCACAGGATAATATATAAGCGTAGGCTGATCGAGGACGACCAAAAGCAGATACTGGGTTAAAAATACCGATGAGTCTCTCTTAAGGTTTATATCAACGGCATTTCGAAATTCCAGACCCTCCTCGGATAGATCTTCAAGCTTCATATTTCCCAGGATTCCTCCCTCGACGAGCTTGGCGATGGGACTGTCACTGGTCTGGAAGATGCCGTTCACCTCGGCAAATCCACCGTCTTCGCTGCCCATGGCATTGGCCAGATGGACCAGGATGACAGGTACATCACCCATTTTATAGACGAAGTCCTCGCCAATGCTCACCACTGAGTCGTAGACGCGCTTTTCATTTTTATAGAGAGCGAAGTTCACAACGTCGTTCTTCTCAGAGATCCCACCCAAGGTCAGGGAATAGCCCTGAGCGAGAGGAAGAGTCGTATTATAGGTCAGAGTATATTCGGTATCCTCGTCTCTTAATATCTCCCTAAGCTCTCCTTTGGCCAGGGAGCTGACCTCATCGGTAAAAGAACTATCAGGATAGCTGGCCAGATAGAGCTTGCCAAATAGCGCTAAAACCTCATAGGACCCCCAGGGAGCATAATCAAAATGCTTCGACCATGGCCTGGAGAGATAGGTAATATCGCCTTTTTTCGCTGTTCTTCCAACCACATCTTTTACCTGGAGCTCTTCTCCACCTGCGTCCTCATCCAGATCATAATAGAACCAGCCGAAGTCGTTCGCTCGCCAAGTTCCATCGCCGTAGCTGAGATTGCCTCGAACGGTAGCAAACTCTGCTGCGTCTTGTGCCCATGCACCGCAAAAAAGGCTGATACTTATTGCTGCAGCCAGAAGCGCAACTATGAAACAGATCTTTTTTATTTCATTCACCTCTCTGTGAACCTGTCCTGGATAAGCTGTATATCCTATGGCAAACCACAAACCAACCGGAGTAAGATGTCATCTATTAAACACGTTGCGATATATGGCAAAGGCGGTATCGGCAAGTCGTGCACTGCCTCGAACATCGCTGCTGCCTGTGCCGAGGAAGGCCACAAGGTTTTAATGGTGGGCTGCGATCCGAAGAGCGACTCAAGCATCACCCTCATAGGAAGGAGAATTCCCACGATGATGGACCTCATCCTCAAGGGAGGAGAGTTCAAAGAGGAGGATGTGGTCCATCAGGGCTTCAGAGGAGTCAGGTGCATTGAGGTGGGCGGGCCCGAGCCAGGCGTGGGATGCGCGGGACGGGGCATAATCGTTGCCATTGATTTTTTGCGGAAGGTATCAAAAGCGATGGAGGAGGTGGATCTGGTGCTCTATGATGTGCCAGGGGACATCGTCTGCGGGGGATTCTCCGCTCCAATCAGGAAAGGGCTGGTGAGCCAGGCCTACATCATAACCTCGGGGGAGTACATGCCCCTTTATGCGGCGAACAATATCAGCAAAGGCCTCCTGCGATTGAATACCCCTCTTGCAGGGGTGATATGCAACTCTCGCGAGGCAGCTGGAGAAAGAGAGCGCGATATAGTCAACCAGTTTGCCCAGGAGCTGAACAGCCGGATGGTGGCCTTCATTCCCAAGGAGCCGATAGTCCAGCAGTGCGAGAGGAGGACGGTGACTGTGATCGAGGGCGCGCCCGATTCGAAGATCGCCGCTGTCTACCGGGCCCTGGCAAGGGAGATCATGTCCGGCGGAGAGGCCAGGATCCCTGAACCTCTTAGCGATGAGAGGCTGAGAGAGCTCTCCCGCGATCTGGGCTCTGAGGAGTGAAAAGAAGAAGCAAAAGCAAGGGAGAGTGGCTTGAGATGGGCATAAAAATGAGGGCAGACTGTCCCCGTATCCTCTTAGCAGGGGACAGAAGCTCCAGCGGCAAGACGACCATAGTAGCGGGCTTGCTCTCCGCCTTGCGGGGCCGGAATCTGAAGGTTCAACCCTTCAAGGTGGCCATGGACTATATCGATCCCAGCTATCATACCTGGATCACAGGCCGAAGCTGCCGCAATCTGGATGGCTATCTGATGAACGAAGCTGCCGTCCGCGAGATCTATGCCCATGCTGCGCAGGGGGCGGATGTGGCGGTGATCGAGGGGGTGCGTGGCCTTTACGAGGGATATGAGGGAGATCTCGGCTCGACCGCTCAGATTGCCAAGATGCTGCGAGTGCCGGTCATCTTCGTGGTGGACGCGCGCAGCATCACCCGCAGCTGTGCTGCCCTGGTCAAGGGGTATATGGACTACGATCCTGCCGTTCAGTTCCGGGGGGTGATACTGAACAAAGTAGGCTCTGCAAGGCATGCGGACAAGGCGACTAGGGAGATCGAACGCTATGCAAAGGTGGAGGTGGTGGGCACTATCCGGCGCAATGAGGATATGCACCTGGCCATGCGCCATCTGGGCCTGGTGCCGGTTATGGAGGGGAAGACCCGCCACGAGGGCTTCAAGGAGAGGGTGGACCGCATCCGGCAGATCGTGGAGGAAGGCCTAGATCTGGATAGAATCAGGGAGATAGCCCGCGAAGCCGAGCCCTTGCCCGAGGTAGAACCAGACCTTTATCTGAAAAACGATTCCGGCAAGGATCTCTCCATAGGCGTCGCTCAGGACGAGGCCTTCAACTTCTATTACCGCGACAACCTGGAGCTGATGGAGCTGGCTGGAGCGAGGATAGTCCCCTTCAGCCCGGTGCATGACGCTTCTCTGCCAGAGGTAGACGGGATCTACATAGGCGGGGGGTATCCAGAGATTTATGCTCGCGAGCTGTCCGAAAACCAGAGCTTCATCAGCTCGATCCAAAAGGCGCACGAAAAGGATATCCCCATTTTTGGGGAGTGCGGCGGGCTGATGTACCTGGGCAGGGAGATCGAGTGGGATGGAGAACGCAGGGAGATGGCGGGCCTTATTCCAGGAAAAGCCAGAAGGGGGGCCAGGCGTACAGTTAGCTATGTGCACGGTCATCTGGCCCAAGCCTCGCCTCTGGGAAGGGCGGGCGAGTACATCATGGGCCATGAGTTCCATCATTCGGAGATGCTGATCGATCCGAAGGCAAGGGTGGAGTATGCCATTCGGCTGGAGCGTGGCACGGGAATTGCAGATGGTTTGGATGGCATTCATATAGGAAACCTGGTGGCCAGCTATTCGCATATTCACAGCGCATCCTTTCGAGGGTTTCCGGCCAGCTTCCTCTCTGCCTGCCGGGATAAGCGGCAATGATGGAGAATGAATTAAAAAATTAAATGAGATATAATATTGAAGCTCAGGTATTTATTGAATGCGGACTTCTATTAGCACAAAGGTGAATTATCATGGTTAAAATGCCAGCCGATGTGAAAGAAACCCTGGAGAAGCAAAAGCCGGTTCCTATTGCCACTGCGAGCAAATCGGGAGTCCCGAATGTGGTATTTGTGGGACTGCTCAAGATCATAGATGATGAGACGCTGATGATTGCGGACAACTTCTTCTACAAGACCGCTCAGAACCTGGAGGAGAACCCCAAGATATCCATCCTGTGCTATAATGGCGAGACCAAGAAGTCCTTCCAGATCAAGGGCACTGTCACAGTCTCCAAGGAGGGAGTGGACTATGAGGCCATGAAATCCTGGGTGCACGGAGTCAACAACAAGCTCCCAGCCAAGGCCTGCGCCATGGTCAAGGTCACTGAGATCTACAACGCTATGTGGGGACCGGCTGCAGGAAAGCAGATAGCTTGAAAATGATGGACTATCCCCCGTCCATCATTGTACTTTTTTACTTCCGATCTCTCACCAGTGGCACGTACTCCACCCCTGGCCGGCTTCTGCCCATTTCCATGCGGTAAAGCTCCATTAGGGAGTATACTTCCTCTGGCACATCGGTCTGCACGCAATCCCCCAGCAAGGCTTTTGCGTCCTCGGCCATGAAGGGATGGTCGTGGGTATATTTTCCGGATACGAACTCATTTATGATCACATCCAGCTTAGAGGAATCACTGCATTTGCCCTCCAGGATCTTCTGCAAGAGCTCTCTCATCTGGGCCAGAGCCTTTCTGGCCTCCTCCACATACACCAGAGTCTTATCATCCATCTCATCGATCTTCTTCTTCTCAGCCACCGCCAGGAGGGATGTGGCGGGGTAAGCACCCTGGGCATCGCCCAATTGCGGATCGACCGGCCCGAGGGCGGCATGTTGGTCCATGATGATCTGATCGGCGGCAAAGGCGATCAGCGTTCCGCCGCTCATGGCATAATGGGGCACAATTACCGTTTTTTTGGCAGGATGGGATTTCAGAGCCATCGCAATCTGGGTGGCGGCCAGAGCCAATCCTCCCGGAGTATGAAGGATGATGTCTATGGGTATATCCTTCTGCGCCCGGCGGATAGCCCTTAAGACCTTCTCGCTGTCCTCGATATCTATGTACCGGGCGAGAGGAATGCCAAGGAAGCTGATCGTCTCCTGGCGGTGGATGAGGGTTATGACCTGGCTGCCTCTGGCTTTGCCCAACCTGGCCAAGACGCGCTTTCTTTCCGCCTGAAGATAGTTCCTCTGGAGCATCGGCACCAGAAAAAGGAGAATGAATATTATTATCCAGGCGTTACTGAGCAGGCTGCTAAAAGCATCCGTGCCAGTCTGAGCTAAAGTCGGATCCATCATTATCAAGGATCAATTGGACTGGATCGTATTTAACTTGTAGGATTGCGAAGGACGAAGCGGGAAGTCCCCATCCTTCAGGGTGGTCTCCCGGACGGTGAGTCCGGGGGAGTTGCGACCCAGTCGCAACAGGATGAATGCGGAGTCTTTTGCCAGGATCACTTTCACGCCGCCTTCAAATGATATAAATATTAGGTATGCATATATGTATTCGTTTGATGATCAGCTACAAGTACCCCATATTCCCGAGCAAGATCACTCAGCTAAAGTTAGCAGAGAATCTTGATGCTTGTAGATGGCTCTATAATAGGGGCTCCTCGCTATTTTGTATGGGTAAACTTGAATCGCTGGTTCTCTGTGTCTCGGTGCCTCTGTGGTGAAACGCTATGCATTGACCCAACCACAGAGAAGCAGAGGAACAGAGGCCATATTCTCTGACTTAACTCACCCACATAGTTCAGCGAAGAGCCATAATAGGCTTCTCCAAGACCTGAACGAAGCAAAAGAAAGAGGCATTAAGTTCAAAACCTATGATACTCAGAACATGATCCCATCCCCGAAGCTTGAGAATCCTAAACCAAACCAGGTCTATTCTAAAGTTCTTCAGATGGTGAATTACACTATCTGGTCTAACATCAAAGGCCTCTATGCATCAAAGAATAACGGTCGGAAGATAGGTCATATTCGCTTCAAAGGATATGGATGGTATAACACCCTGAATTACAGCCAATCCGGCTTCAAAATCGATCAAGATCATGGCATATTGCATCTATCCAAAATCGGAGACATGCGGATCAAGATCTATCGAAAGATCGAAGGTTGCATCAAAGCAGTTCTCTGCAATAACCCACAGGCATCTATTTCTTCGATCTCTCACTAATTATACGGCCGCTCCTGGTTGCTCAAAGCCCCTCACGGTAAGATTGATATAGCGCTGCTGGTGAGCATCAATCCCAATGGCTCAAATATATCCGGATTTGTGTATCGGCCACAGGTGGCAGAATGATATTCAATAGAAAATCAAAAGATGGCAGGGTCAAGGCAGAGGTATACATTAACTATGGCGATGAAAATGAAAGTGTCAATGGCCAAAAGAGGATAAAAAAGGCAGAGGTATTGATCAATCCCGGCATGAGCGTTCTGGAAATTCTCAAAATGGTTTCAAATATCGAGTATACTCCGGATGAAAGCGCTACCGGCCACATGGGGTCTATGATAACAGCCATTGACGGCTTTAAAAATGACCTCACTCACTTCTGGCTGTATTATTTGAGAGAGGAGGATGATGGTGGATGGAGGCTGCCCATGGAGACACCTGATTCGGTTTTGATAAAAAAGAACATCATGATTGCCTGGCGGTATCATGATCTGCAAGAAAAGGGGCCTGGCGCGGCCGGCAATCAGATATTTGGCCCTTTCTACTCCAAGGAATGCATTGCCAGGGTTAAGAGATGCAACCGGCAGTTCTGATGTAATTCTGGAAGAACCTGAGGATCCTCAGGCAAGTTGGTGGCTCTTGCAGGGATGCTATTCCTTTGACCAAAAGGCATTAATTTGGTCAAGCGGTCAACCCAAAAGCTTATTTGCTTTAAAAGAAAATTAAACTGACAGAGATAGATTCATACCCTGG
>NZ_DAKC01000061.1:0-1882 GCF_002496465.1 Methanosaeta sp. UBA356
GATTATCTTTCCGATCAGGAGAATGGCATGAAGAACCTCATCACCTGGTTCCTCAACCAGGTGATGCTCGCAGAGGCCCTCCAGCAGGCAGGAGCTGCCCAGTACGAGCGCACCGATGCGCGGAAAGCGCATCGGAACGGGTACAAGGACCGATCCCTCAAGACCCGATACGGGGAGACAGTCCTCCGGAAACCCCAGTTCCGCGAGTTCCCGTTCGAGACGCAGGTCTTCGGGCGCTATGCCCGGGTGGAGAAAGCTCTGGTGAACGCAATCGTCGAATCCTACCTCCAGGGAGTTTCGACGAGAAAGATCCAGGAGATCGTCAGTCATCTGGGGATCGATCAGCTTTCCCCGGCTTCGGTCTCCCGGATGGCCAAGGACCTCGACGACCAGGTGCAGGCATTCCTCCTGCGGCCGATCGAACAGGCTATCCCATACCTCTTCGTGGATGCCTCCTACTACAAAATCCGGGACGGAGCACGATACGTCACCAAAGCGGTCCTGGTGGTCGCCGGCGTCCGGGACGACGGCTACCGGGAGATCCTGGGAGCTAGGATCACCGACTGTGAGAATGAAGAATTCTGGTCGGGACTGTTCGAGAACCTCAAAGAACGGGGACTTACCGGGGTTCAACTGGTCATCTCGGATGGGCATACCGGCATCCAGAAGGCGGCTGAAGCCGCCTTCCTCGGCGCATCCTGGCAGATGTGTCAGGTGCATTGTACCCGGGCCGTCTTGAGGAATATTCCCCGGAAACATCAGAAAGAGGTTGTAGAGGGGCTGAAGGAGGCCTATGGGAATGAGCAGAGACTCCAGGATCTCGCTGATGACCTGAATGCCAGGGGATACCGGAAAGCAGCCAACACCATCGAGCGATTCCTCCCGGGGCTCATGAGTTATACGGCATTCCCAAAACCGCACGGGAAACGGCTCAGAACTACGAACATGATGGAGCGGGTCAATAGGGAACTGAAACGGAGAACCAAGGTTGTAGGCGTGTTCCCGAACGAGGAATCCCTTCTCCGGTTGGTCGGATCCATCCTGATGGACATCAACGAGGAGTGGGTCACCGGCAGAAGGTATTTGACCATGGAGAAGGAATGATCAGGCAAGGAGACAGGGCTCAGCCAAATTACAGAAGATCTGAGACGTTACCGCCGGCTTCATCGGCTCGAACCTTGCAGATAAGGTCGCAACTCGCACCTCCAATGCTCCAACTCTATTCCATGGGAACATCACAAGCTGCACCTCGTACTCAAGTTCCTGCCCTGCGACCGGTCGCATATCGCACCTGGCGGTGCTCGAACCCCAGTCCATGGGAACGTCATATCTAAACAGCATCACGGCGTCGTGATCATCGGTAACCTCGCCGCCGGGGGACGTTTTCGCGAAAACAATACTCACTCCAATACGAGCCGAAGAAATATGATACGGCTACCCAGAACAATATGCTTCCTAATTTGTGCTGGAGCGAAATAACGGCACAGAATCATAGATTGGCGTATCATACACTTTCATTTCCCTTTCACCTTCATCATACCATAGCATAAACTTGGGCAGTGTAATCAGAATCGGTCTAGGGTTTTTATTAGAGATGCTTGCATCGAAGATAATGCTTCCAACAGAGCGATCTAACTTCTTCAACTCGGGATTACTAATCTCGAAGACCCAGACGTATTTAGGAACATCAGCTATCGAGAAGATATTTGTGATCTCTTCGGGATATTTGGTTTTGTCTGTAAACCAAAACTTTACCCTTTGTGAACGCATTAGATATGCCCTATAAATAATTCTCCCATCTACAACGATCTCATGAATGATATCGTCAAACCGCGCAATCGTATCTATGGTCTTGGTTAGCAGAAGTTTAACAAAAGTATAA
>NZ_DAKC01000061.1:2064-5014 GCF_002496465.1 Methanosaeta sp. UBA356
GTATAATGATAGGTGTCCTCCGGAAGAATGACAATCGCTTCCAACAGACATGCATCGATGAATTCCCGGGGAACCGTTAGGAAAGGAGATGCACTTACATCATGTACGATAAAATTGTCTATCTCCCCGCTTTCATTTAATGTGTGCCCTATTGCAACAACTGCATGCCACAACTCAGACAGATTCTCGTTGTCATGCTCGGCAACGGGATAACCGGGGATCTTTAAAAGGTCTGCATACTGAAATACCAAGTAAACAGGTATTTCTGATTCGATATAAGGGTATAGTACACTCCAATCCATCACATTATTGTTCTTATTTTCCCGCCAGATATGATCGTATAGATGCTTTAACTTACATCCTCTCTTACATTCGCCACTTTCGAAGTTTCCTTCGATCTCCTCATATAATGCCTGTTGACATTTACCATAGTAATAGTAATACGAATAGCCTAACTTTTCAATTAGTCGGTCAAAATCACGAGCTTCTATTGCCTTGCTGCCATTCTTTTTCGGCAGATTACTTATTATTTCATAAAGAGAGAGATACTGTCTACCCAGTTCGTTAGAGAGAGATGAGAGAATTATCCACAGGCTTGCAGGAGCACACCAGGATAACCGGTGATCGGGAACGATGTAAGGGACAGTCCTGATCACCGGTTCGTTAAAGTCATCGGATTTATACATCTTCTGGCAGGTTACAAAAAAATTTGCCTTCCTAGGGATTGGAAGGAAAGCATCACTGACAGTTGGTGAAATTGGCCGAAAATCGATGTGTCCCATGTGCTTATGGGGAGTATTTGGGTTTCGATCTAAATCTAGAATCTCCACGTACCATCTTGTAGCTGCCAAGTTGGCTTTAGTAGAAGATTCGGAATCAAGATTCGTCAATTTTTGTACAAAGAATTTCTTCTCTGCTTCCCATTCTTTGCAATTGACAGAATGAATAACTAAACTTTTTCTTAATCGCCCATTGTATGAAGTTTTGGAGATCTGGTTCAGAAAAGACTCAGCCTGAGAGATAAACGACTCATCGTATCGACCCATATACGGTCAATCAGTCGGAAGGGAATAGCGAATTGCGTTATTCTGCCATTCCATCATGTTGTCGAACAACTCCCAGCACTCCTGATTCAATTCATTAAACAATTTATCCTTATCCAGAGCCCTTCTATCTAAAGAATTAAACTCATATTCCAACACAACTTCAAGCCATGCATGCTTAACAGGAAAGTTTATTTGGTCTCCTGCATTTATTCTATTTTCGGCATGCTGGGCAATCTTTTGCATAATAAATCAACCAGATATCTTTATTTTATTTTTTTTAGCAAGACCTTCCTCTATTTCCTTTTCTAACTTTTTAGATTCTTCCTTTCCCCGGAAGATCCTTGCATAGGAAGCTTTTATTGGAAGGAGAGTTGCTCTGTTATTCTGTGTCATAAGTATCATCATATCATTTTATGATATTTAATTATACCTATTTGCCTCAAAGACTGATGCAAAAGTGAGCGTGACGGATGTATTGCAAACACTCACTGAGCTGGATGACACACGCGACTTAAATCTGTTGCATAGCCATCACCAATGAGTTCACCGCATTACTGCAATCCTTGAACCATAAGCAGGCACCATTTCCTAGGAAAGACACAATAAATATTGCGATCAGCTCAAGGATCAGGATAATAACAAGGAAGATATAGGCGTTATTGTAACGCTCGAGTTCATTGTCCAGATCTTTGAGAAATAGCCATCCTTTGATAACAATCAATGTCGTAATTACAAATACCGGATATGTGATTAAAAGACTGGGACTATCTAAGAGACCGCTATTGAGCGAGTAAAAAAGACTTACGGGAAGGAAAAACGCTGATAATCCACCTAAACCTAAACCTACCCTGATCCAATTCAACAGCCTCTTGGGGGCATCATGTTGATGAGTAATCCTTAAAGTTCGCTTTGACGCATCGCCCTTAAATGAGAGGTAGATACGCCTCCCAATTTTATTGGCGATAACTGTTCTTTCTTTGAAAAAATCGCCCAATTCACGTTCATCGATCACCACTCCGTTTTGGTCGACCACGTCTACATAATCATGAAAATCAAAATTTTCCGCAGCTTCAATTATTATGTACGAATTGACCTGGTCCACCATTTCGAAAAGAAACATGACGTATGTTGGATTTTCATACTCTGATTTTTCCCTATTATTAGAAGAGGGAGAAAAATTCTGAAATGTGATGGTTCGTCGACATTGTGGCTTTAGTTCCCTTCCTTGCGGGAGATAAATGTTGATGAGATAGTCAGAGCAGTTCTCCAGTTCGGCTTCTCGTGCTTTTGCAAACTCCAGAAATTCACCGTTTGAATCGGAAATTTTTAAAAATGGCTTGTATTCTCCAAGATCATACTTTATAATATTGATATATTCATTCCCTTCATTTGCGAATGTAATCTCACTTATTGCCGAATATGACGAAAGCGTTTCAAAACTGAATAGATAGCGAACTCTCTCAATTTTTGTCCTAATATATTCTTCGTCCATATGCGTGACCCAAACAAATACGATAAGATCGTGCTATATCAATGAAAAGAGATGCTCAAATAAATATCTTCTGATTTTCTACCGGTGCGAGGCTCTCCAATCACTAAAAGGAATAATTATCAATCTCAAAAGAAAAAGAGGCCATGTGGAGAGGTTGCCGAGGGGATGGGGAAACCACGTTAAATCCGTACAAGAGCATCTACACTGTGTTTAAACTGAACAGGAGTAATAAGATAATTGATGTATAGTTTCCTAAAATACTTCATTGTAACACACATGTTTGGTTTTTTGATGCCTCCAGAGAGATAGTTGCTCTTTCATATTGCACGTAGTCATAAACATCAGGTCAGATATAAATGCTTGAATACGTCATCGAACTTGAGCAAGCTATCGTAAGCGGGAACTACTTCCG
>NZ_DAKC01000005.1:0-25688 GCF_002496465.1 Methanosaeta sp. UBA356
TTGAGCCCTGGGCCTCCTGGACCAGTGCTATGATCCCCGCCAGGACGGTATCCTTCCCCACCCTGGTGGCCTTGAAGGTCAATGAACCATTCTTGTTCATGGTCCCTCCTACCACCTTCTCGCCGGCGGCCTTGAATGCGGGGACTGGCTCTCCAGTGATCATGGACTCATCCACATAGCTTTCTCCCTCCACCACCAGGCCGTCTGCCGGAACCTTCTCCCCCGGCCGGACCAGGACCAGATCGTCGACCATAACCTCAACTGCTGCCACCTCGATCTGCCGTCCATCTCTTAAGACAGTGGCCTGTCTTGGCTGCAGCCCAACCAGCTTCCGGATGGCCTCGGATGTGCGCCCTTTGGCGTTGGCCTCCAGGTAGCGGCCCAGTGTCAGGAAGGTGGCGAGCATCACCGCTGTCTCATAGAACATGAAATCCGGGGTGAGAACGATCCCAAAGGTCCCCAGGATGCTGGAGGCATAAGCCACGCCAATGCCCATGCCATACATTACATCCATGTCCAGTGTTCTGTTTCTCAGAGCTCTCGTGGCCGCCTTAAAAATAGGATGGCTGACATAGACGAATACGGGAAGGGATACTACCAGCATGAGCAAGCTCATTAAGTTTGGAACTGCAGTGGAGATACCAGAGGGGATGATCCGGTGGAGAGGAATGTACATCATGGCCATGAGAAGAATGCTAGCTGCGAAGCCGATGATAATTCGCCGCTTCTTATCAGAAAGGTCCTTCTCTCGCAGCTCCCTTTCCTTTTCCGCTGCCTCTTCCGTCTCCTCTCCGGCAACCCCTATGAACTGGTAGCCAGATTCGATGATGGCCTTCTTCATGTCCTCCAGGCCTACCATCCCGGGATTGTAGGTAACATAGGCCTTCTCTGCCGCCAGGTTTACCTGCACATCAACCACGCCATCCAGCTTTCCCAGGGCCGCTTCTATGGCTCCCACGCACATGGCACAGGCCATGCCCCCTATCTTGAGCACAGTCTGCTGATCGATAACATCGTAACCTAGATCTCGAATTGCATTTTCGATATCAGCGAGCTTGAGTTTACTGGGATCATACTTTGCCGTCGCCGTCTCTCTTCCCAGATTGACCTGAACCCAGGAGACACCATCCAGGTTCTGGAGGGCTTTCTCAATAGCAGATGTGCAGGCGGCGCACATCATTCCTTCCACCTTCAGCTCAGCTATTCTTTCTTCAGCCATGAAAACCCCCCCTTTGCGGTTTGATTGCTTCAAATAGCCCTGATCCGCTCTAAATGAATCGCTCAAACCTCTCTTTGCCTGCTTTGCAGATGGGACAGACCTCCGGAGGGCCATCTCTGCCGCATAGATAGCCGCAGACAACGCACCTCCAGACGGGAACTGAGAGCTTCTGGCCCAGGATAGCTGCTCTGGATCCCGGTGTCTCTCCCTGTGACTGCAATTTTTGCCTTTCTTCCAAGGGAGGCCTTCTCTCCGGGATTGAGCTCAGCTCCTGCTTGCCCTCGATCACAGCCTTTGAGACGTATAGGGCGCAGTAGCAGGCCCCAGATTCTGTGATATCTGCATCTCGGTAGTTGCAGGGGCAGATTATATCCAGATCCTCGGACCTGTCATCTGCTGCCAGACGACAGGGGCAGGCTTGGTAGCCGTAACGGCGCTCGTTAACAATTAATCCATTGATAAGGCCTTTGACGAAATCGATATCCGGATTGAGGTAATATCCTCCCTGCTTTGCATCCTTTGCCAGACGGGCATGCATCCGGTCGATCTCCTCTTGAGTCGGCTCTTGAATATCATTCTTCATAAGCCCAGAGCCTCCTTGATCTCTTTCTCCTTGAAGCCGATGATCGCCTTATCGTTGACCACCAGGGTAGGAAAAGAGGTGCTGGGATTAAATCGCTTGACACTTGCGATAGCCTTTGCCCTCTCCTCCCCTTTTAAAAGATCCACGTAAATATAGTCGAAGGCGACTCCAACTGAGGATAGGAATTCCTTGGTCTTTTTGCACCAGATGCAGGTGCTCAGTGCATAAAGCATGATCTTGCCCTTATCCTTGCCTGTCACATGTTCGAGACTCATAAAATCACTAACCATCAGTTAATATGTCTTTGCAGATAAATAAGTAATCATGAATAAGTAATCGTGAGCATGATAGCATTATCCAAATAGGATCCGGATGAGACCATCAGATTAAGATTATGCGAGCAGGATTGGTCGAGATCGAATAAGCATCCTAATACCCCAAAAAATTTGGCCCAACCAGATTCACAATCTCTTGCTACTGGTTTATTCGTAGGGATTGTATGGCTGGCCCTGGGAGGAAGACGGATAGCTATATGTGTATATCATCGGCCCATCATCATATGAGTAGTAATACGGGTAGGGATATGGATAAGGATAGGGCATCGGGCTGGGGCCAGGACTCGGATCAACCCAGTGGCTGGGACCGTTGACATATATATAAGCGTAGTTGCTCCAGCCATTGCAGTAATACTGGAGGATGTGCCATCCAGGAACATCAGCGTAGAACCATCTCTTATACCAGCCTGGATAGTAGACATTTCCTGCATAATTTGTAACCAGCGATCCAGAGGGATACCACTCATAAAACCAGATGTTTCCCTTTCCCGAAATCTGCATCCATAAGGGCAGGTTGGCATAAAGATTGCAGCCCGCGACGGTCTGGGACGCATACGAGATATAAAGGCTATTCTGAGACATTCCTCCAGGTGGATAGGTCGCCTGAGGATAGGTCGCTTTGGTGGAGATCGGACTGGAAGAGGTCGATTTCAAGCTCTCCGGAGCGGAGGAATAGGCTGCCTCTTCGGTTGACCTTATTATGGTCTGGCCGCTCTCCTGCACAGAGGGAGACTGTCCTGAGGTCGTGATCGTTTTCGGTATCTCCAGCCCCATGGATTCAGGACTGGTGGGCGTGGACGGAGTAGGTGCGCCCCCAGTTGTGGTGGTGGAGTAAGGTGTCAATTGCCCCAGCGATGCGGTGCAAAGGAGCATGAGCATTGCCATTGCCAATAGAGTCCATTTCATCTAGGATCATCTCTGCAATTCATTGACCCTATGAATGTAAATAGATAACTGTCCAGATAAAATATATTTCTCCAAGAACTCGTATTTGTCCGCATATCTTCAATATGTTTGAGATGATAATATAAAATTTTTTAATCAATGAAAAACACATTCGCCCTGCATCCATCACATTTTTATTCACATCACAGTAAACCGGATCTTTGTGATCAAGGGCAAGGAAGCCTATCTAAAGAAGCTGACTGCCAGCATGTATATCCCTTCCCAGGAGGTAGGAAAGGAGCTGGATGGCAGCACCCCACCTTCTGTCTTCATCGGCAGCTGGAATTATCCTAAAGTACTCGCCGGACCTATGATTTCTCCCCTGCATGGAGATACCATGGTCATGGACCACCCTGAATCATGGATACCGGAGAATAAAACCCAAGAGGAGATCATAAGGTACCGGCTGAACCTGATAAGAGGCAAGAGATCTGTCAAGGTAACTGATATTGAGAATCGCTTTATAGAAAAGCTTCGCGACATCTCCTTATCCAGTTCGTCCATTGAGAGCGAGGCCCAGTTCATTCAGGCCCCCAAAGGCATGTCCTTTGACGACGTGCATACGCCCTTTGGTCCCAGCGCTCCTCTGGAGAGGTTTGAAATCGGCAACTCTAGGTGGGATCGAGATCTAGAGAAGGTTTACTTCGATGGGGATCTGAAGGCGGCGGATGCGGTGGAAGATCTTCACCAGCGTGGCCTTCCCTTCTCCAGCATCCAGAAGGCCTTCTCAGTGGGTGCAATGGGCATTAAAAAGAAAAGGAAGCTGGTTCCTACCCGCTGGTCTATCACCGCCTGTGACAGCGCCCTTGGCAATCGTCTTCTTCAAAGGGTCAGGGATTATGATATCATCGACTGCTGCCAGATAAGGGAGTTTGCCAGCCTCAACAACTACTATGCCGTTCTTCTCCTCCCCACTGCCTGGCAGTATGAGTGGATGGAGGCATTCCTGCGCATCATGGGAAACGAGGAGCTGATATTCTCCGATTTTGAGACAAATGGCGGCAAGAAAGGATACTCCCGGGTGGGAGGATGCTATTACTCCTGCAAGATGGCGGTCCTGGAGGGGCTGGAGAGGGAGAGAAGGCAGGCAGGGGCGATAATCCTCAGGGAAGCCTATGCCGGTTATGTGCCCCTAGGGGTCTTCAATGTTCGGGAGAATGTGAGAAATGCAATGCATCAGAAGCCACTGGAGTTCGAGGATATGAGGGCTGCTCTTGGATACATATCCACAAGGCTTGAGCTTCCAGTAAAGAGTTTTATCCGTCAGAGCGATCTTCTCCGGGGGGAGCTAAAGAGCCGCCAGACCACATTGAGCTCCTTTTCATGATATTCTCATTTTTTATGATATTCTAATGATACCATCCTGTTTATCGGAAACCTACTTTAAGTCGGTGATTGAATTACCTTCTATGCCATTCGAAGCTACCAGGATTATGAGCGGTGATATGCCTCCAGAGCTCAGGGAGAGAGTGGACAGAATTGCAGAGGAGTTTATGGCCATCGTCGATCGCCTGGTCGATGAACGCCATCTCCAGAAGGGAATAGCAAGAATTCAGCTGCCATGCAGCATGGTTTTCATCCTTGAAGCTCAGTGGCTTTACATCCTGGGTCAGTTCAGAATGGAGAACAGGATTACAGGCTACTACAATAGACCAGATAAATCATTGACCCTCCAGAAGGTAGCCAGCAATGCTAAGTGGGAGTTTGGTTTTGATGATGCTTTTGTGATCCAGCTTCCAGCTGATCTGCTGGAGAAGAGCACAGAAGAAAGGAAAAGCTCATTGCAGGAGATCGCCTCAAAGCACCTTGATGCAGAGTTTCTGAGGCTGGCCCAGCTTTTAAACTTGATACGCACCCGTCCCATATTTGGGCAGGCCACCCAACCGGTACAGCCAGGAAGCCTTCTATTGTTGCTAGCTGGGGATGAAGCGGCAAGAATGAATGCAGATTCGATCCTCAGGGCGATCGGTGCCAGCGGGCTGGCAGGCGATGAGGCTGAGGACATCAGAAGCGGAAAGTCTGCCGTCCGGGATTTATGGCGCTCTATCAATCAAGCGGCGTTGATTATTGCCGACCTGACGGGAGCAGATCCCCAGGTCATGTACGCCTTAGGCATCGCTCATACTCTGGGCAAGGATACCATCCTCATCCACCCGCAAGGCTCAAAATATCTGATTGATATTCCTAAAACACAAAGCATTGAGTATGAGGATAGCATTCAGGGCAGGGAAAAGCTGGAGGAGCAGATAAGCGAAACTCTGCGTTCCATGACGGCATCCCTATAGGATTGATAAGACTTGAGCGATCAATAGGATTCCGGGACAGGCCATATTCACCGAAGCCTATAACGTTATATATGTCTTGCCTTTATACGAAGCTCCGAATCCTAACTCAGGTCTCCAGGCTTCACATGACCCAGGAGGGGAAAAGAGTTTGAAGAAGATAAGGTTGGCAATCGCGGGCATAGGAAACTGCGCAAGCTCCCTAGTTCAGGGAATTGAATATTATAAACATGTTGGTAAAGAAAGTTGTATTGGGCTGATGCATTATGATATCAACGGCTATAGAGCTGGTGACATTGATGTTGTCGCTGCCTTTGACATAGATGCTCGAAAGGTAGGGAAGGATGTGAGCCAGGCTATATTTGCCAAGCCCAACTGCACCAATATCTTCTACTCTGATATTCCCCAAAAAAATGTTGAGGTCAAGATGGGACCTGTTTTTGACGGCGTTGCACCTCACATGGAAAACTATCCTGAAGAGAGGAGGTTCGTTGTGGCTGATGCCAAGCCGGTGGATGTAACCCGGGAGCTCGTCGACAGCGGTGCCGACGTCCTGGTAAACTACATGCCCGTAGGGTCGGAGAATGCCACTCGCTTCTATGCTCAGGCGGCTTTAGATGCCGGGGTGGGATTTGTAAACTGCATGCCCGTATTCATCGCATCTAATCCCGAATGGGCAAAGAAGTTTCAGGTGGCAGGGATTCCAATAGTGGGAGATGACATAAAATCTCAGATCGGCGCAACCATTGTGCACCGTGCTCTCACTCAGCTCTTCAAGGACCGGGCCTGCATCATGGACAGGACTTACCAGCTTAACATCGGCGGCAACACCGACTTTTTAAATATGCTCAATCGCGAGAGGCTCAAGTCCAAGAAGATATCCAAGACGGAAGCGGTCCAGTCCATCCTGGACACGCCACTGTGCGATGATGATATTCATATCGGACCCTCGGACTATGTGCCATGGCAGAAGGACAACAAGGTCTGCTTCCTGAGAATGGAGGGCAGGATATTCGGAGATACGCCAATAAATCTAGAGCTGCGTCTCTCAGTCGAGGACTCTCCCAATAGCGGAGGAAGCTCCATCGATGCCATAAGGATATGCAAGCTGGCAAAGGATAGAAAGATCGGAGGGCCGCTGCTGGGCATATCCGCCTACACCATGAAGCACCCCCCAGTGCAATTTCCTGATGAGCTGGCCAAAGAGATGGTGGAGCAGTTCATCCGGGGTGAGGTCTCTGAGCAGGAGATTGCCAGGCCAAAGCAGCGCCAGGCGGCAACTGCTCGATGACCGGGACTTTTTGCTTTAGTCTATTCTGAGGTGAATAAAATGTTCTATCGGTTGAATGAGGCTCCTGGGGTGCAGATGCTGCCTGGCCTCATAAGGCGCACCCTTGTCAGCGGAAAGGCTTTGATGATCTGCCGGTTCGATCTGGAAAGTGGGGTCCAGATCCCTGAGCATTCTCATCCTCACGACCAGGCGGGCTATGTGGTCTCGGGCAGAATTCAGATTACAATAGACGGAAATAGCCTCGAGCTGGGGCCAGGGGACAGCTACTGTGCTCCACCAGGAGTATTGCACAGCGCCAGAGCTCTGGAGGCGACAGTGGTTGTGGATACTTTCAGCCCGCCCAGAGAGGACTATCTCTCCTTATAGCCTCTTTCACTCACTTTCGCCTCGCAAGCACATCGGTTATAATCGATGAGGCCCAATTATATTTGAATGGTCACCCTGGAGAAGATAGCTCACCTGGCTGAAGATTGCGCTTTTGACTCCCTCGGGCCAGGCGTGAATATCAACCCGAAGAAACTCTCAACCCTGGGAGAGGGAACTCGGCATGACGTGTGCGCATCCACCTATTCTCCTCGCGAATCGCCCCTGCCCGGAATCTGTCATGCCTTCACCCAGGATGGCAGGTGTGTGAGCCTCTTCAAGACCCTCTACACCAACCACTGCAGCCATCAGTGCAACTACTGCATCAATGCCACCAATTGCAGCCGAAAGGTGCAAACCTTCTCCTATACACCAGATGAGCTGGCCAGGATCACCCTCTCCTTATATCGCTCCAACTATATCGAAGGACTCTTTCTCAGTTCGGGCGCTGGCAGGGATGAGGATCTGATCATGGAGAGGATGCTGGAGACTCTGCAGAAGTTGCGCAAGCAATACGACTTTCCGGGATACATCCATCTCAAGATTCTGCCCGGCTCATCCAAGAACCATATTCAGCAGGCTATGGAGCTGGCAGACCGGGTGAGCATAAACCTGGAAGCTGCCAGTGCCTCGCAGCTGAATGAGATCTGTGCCACCAAGAGCTATGAGAATGATATTCTGCAAAGGCAGAGATACATTCGCGACCTCGGGACGGATGAGAATCTGCCCGCAGGCCAGACCACCCAGCTGGTGGTGGGGGCTGCGGGAGAGAGCGATCAGGACATCTTTAAAAGAATTCTATATGAGTATAAAGATATTGGAGTAAAGCGAGCTTACTATAGCGCTTTTTCTCCCCAAAATGGAACAGCATTTGAGTCTCGAGAAGGCCAGCCCCTCTGGCGGGAGCACCGCCTCTATCAGATGGACTGGCTCTACCGGATCTACCGTTTCTCTCCGGCCGACATTCACATGGCATTTGATGAGAACGGCTTTCTATCCAACTCCGATCCCAAGCTGGCCATAGCCAGGGAGCTTTTGGATTCGCCGGTGGATCCCAACCTGGCCGCCTACCGGGAGCTTATCCGGGTGCCAGGCATCGGGCCACGGAGCGCGAAGAGAATAGTCGGCCTGAGAATGAGGAAGAATATCGTCTCGAAAAGGGAGCTTGAGGCTCTGGGGGTCGTGATCAAGAGAGCAGCTCCCTTCTTGAAGATCAA
Source organism: Methanosaeta sp. UBA356 (assembly GCF_002496465.1). Lineage (NCBI taxonomy): Archaea > Methanobacteriati > Methanobacteriota > Methanomicrobia > Methanotrichales > Methanotrichaceae > Methanothrix > Methanosaeta sp. UBA356. The sequence goes on from NZ_DAKC01000005.1 coordinate 8,236, forward strand.
CGGCTGGAGGGATACCACCCTGGAGAAGTGGTCAGGATGAGGGTGCCGGATGACTATTGCCGCTACCTGGTCATGCATGCTAAATCGAGCGAAAGGCTGCTTGCCAGGACGGAGGGCTTAACCGCTCTGGATCTGGAGGTCTCGACCAGTCCTGAGGCTATGAGCCTGAGAAGGATGGTCTATGCTGTGATGAGTGAGGTGCACAGGATGAAAGCATTTGTCAGGCTCAGGCCATTGGGGGACCGGGTCCTCTGGGGCTATATGAAACCCAGGCACAGGATCGGGGAGCACACGAGCGAGCACTTCGCCCGCCGGAATCCTGGCACGATAATAGTCCTGGGAAATGGCGCCGAGAGCTGGACGGCATTCTTCCGGCAGGACAGGATGATGCGAATTCACGGGGCGGGATTGAATGAGACTCTGGATAGATTGAAATCTGCCCTGAAGATATCGGAAGAAGAGAAAGGGGCGGATGCTGAGGGTGCCAGGGCAAATGCTCAGTATATAGATGATATCTGGCAGACCTATTATGACAGCCAGTACTGCCCGGAAAGAAAGAACCTGCAAGCATTTCGCCAGAGAATGCCAGCGCGGGATCAGGAGGCTGCCGGGCTGCAGTTGATGCAGAAGAAAAGGGAGATGACCCTGGAGGATTTCAGGCAGCAATAGTCGGTTCTCTAAATTGGAGAGGTTTGCTCTTCTCCATTAACTTGGGCTAATCGTTTGTTTAATGGACGAAAGTTTAATAGGTGCGAATGGCATAGTACTTATATCTTTAACTGGCAGAATATTCTGCTATTAAAAATCTAGAATCCAGAGGGCTTACTACGAGAGACGAAAGCAAGAAATATCGTCAATATTTTCGCAGGAGAATGGGATAATCTCCTCAATCTGAATGAGCCTAATGATGCGAGGCGATTTAGATGTCTGCATTAATCGGAGATATAAAAAAAATACCACAGGAAAAGGGACCAGAAGTTGAACTGGCCGTCTTTGGGGATGAGTATTATGCTCGCTATGAAAACAAAGGTGGTTATGCAGCGATCTACGATGAGCAGATGGGTCTGTTCACCTATGCCGAGGTTATCGATGGCAAATATATCTCCACAGGAGTTGCCATTACAAAAGAGCCTCCTGGAAATCTCAAGCCTCATCTGAGAGAGTCAGATGAGGTTATGAGGAAGAAAGCGCAAAGACGGTTTGAGAAAAGAGAACCACCGAGCTTGAGCGGATAGCTCTTGAAGCTGAAAATATGAGCGAAATTTTCTTTTTTTTAATCGATCAAATATGGAGATGAGAGCACATGAGTGCAATTAAAGGAAGGGTCGTCGAGGTTCCTCAAGAGAATGGGCCTGCTGTAAAGCTTTGGATGTCAGGAGATGAATTCTATGTCAGATACGAGAATCTTGAAGGTTATACGGTGGTCTATGATGGCAAGCTGGGCCTTTTCACCTACAGCGTTCTCGTCAATGGAGAACTGGTATCAAGTGGAGTGCCTATTTCAAATCCCGCCCCAGAAGGATTAAAAAAGCACGAGAGAGAGGATCCATCCGTTCGTCAGAGAAAATTCGAACTCAAATACGCCAGAATGCTGCCACCAATTACCCGAACCATGGACGAGCGGCCACGAACTATAGGCGAGCAGCATGGACTGCTGAGAGGCAGGCTCCTTCATGAAGGAAAGATAAAGGGTCTCACAATCCTGGTAGAGTTCCCCGATGAAAAGATCAATGTCTCTGCAGCCAATATATCAGAAATGCTCAATAAGACAGGATACAATGAGGGTGGAAACTTCTGCTCTGTCCGGGATTATTACCTTAAGATGTCCAATGGAAAGCTCGACTATACAAATGAAGTGGTAGGGCCGATTACACTGAAAAAAAACAAAATGTATTATCACTTCAACCTCTTTGTTGAGGAGGCCATGGATGCAGTCGTGGGCATGGGTATAGACCTATCCCGATTCGACTCCAAGGGAGTCGGCTTAATCGATGCTTTGAGCTTCCTTTATGCGGGAAACGCCGTTTACGATGGCGAGCTTCATCCTCATAACTCGTACATCGATCTGAAATTTGGTGATATCAAGACCTACTTGTACATGCTCTCCAATCTGGGAACGAGCAAAGACGATCTGGCAATAGGCACCATCTGCCATGAGACAGGACACCTGCTATGTCGCTTCCCGGATCTCTATGATTACGGGAGAAGGGATGAAGATCTTGTTGAGAGCGCAGGACTTGGTTTATATTGCCTGATGAGCGTTGGAGATCATCTGGACGATTGGAAGACGCCATCTCCTGTTTGTGCCTATTTTAGAAACCTGGCAGGATGGTGTGACAATGTGGTGGATCTCAATAAGCCAGGGAAGTATGAAGCCAAGCATGGCGATTATCGAACCGTGATGAAATACACGACTGACAGGGCAAATGAGTACTTCCTGGTGGAAAACCGCTCTCAAATGGGTCTGGACAGGGCTCTTCCCTCCAGTGGATTGGCTGTCTATCACTGCGACATTCTTGGGTCCAATGAGTGGCAGGAGGGTTCGCCATCCAAGCATTTTCAATGTGCTCTGCTTCAGAGAGATGGCAGCCTGCATCTTGAAAGGGGACTCAACTATGGTGATGGATCGGATCTATACAAGAAGGTCAATGGCGTTGCTCTATCACATGATACCAATCCATCTTCAAAGATATGGGATCGCTCCGATTCAGGTTTTATAATTTCAGATATCAGTGAACCAGGAGAGGTAATATCCTTTGTTGTGGGGCCGGTGATCTCTTCCGACACAGTTAAAGGGGAGGCAAATGTATCTATTGCCATACCTGACAATGATGTTCATGGAGTGAGCAGCTCATTGAATATCTCTGAAGAAGGAAGGGCTTCCAGGATCTATTTAAGCCTCGATATATCTCATTCTTATATCAGCGACTTGAAGGTGGAGCTCATCTCGCCATCCGGTAAAAGAGCTATGATTCATAATCGCGAGGGAGGGAGTGAAGGCAATCTGATAAAGACATATGACTCCAATTCGCTGCCTTCATTAGGGGGTCTGGCAGGTTCGCCAATCAATGGCCAGTGGTCGCTAACCGTAGCAGATGTAGCGGCCATTGACAAGGGTGTGCTCAATAGATGGTCAATTGAGATCGAGAAAGAGGCCTCTGAAATGGAAGTTAGCAAGGATCTGGAGCCGAATGAGCTAATACCAGATAATGATCCGAGAGGGGCTAGCGTGGCGATGAATCTTGATAAGAAAGGAATCGTCCAGAGAGTTGTGACCATGGTGGATATAACTCATCCCTTCATTGGAGATTTGAGGGTGGAGATACTATCTCCTTCTGGAAAGACTGCCATTATCCATGATAGAGGAGGCTTCGATCAGGATAACCTGGTCAAGACCTATGACTCGCAGATAGATCCAGAATTGCAGGCTTTCGTAGGCCAGCCTGCAGAAGGAAACTGGATACTCAGGGTTATGGATCTGTCAAGGCTGGATAAAGGCATTATAAACAAATGGAATATGAGGGTCACATATTCTGGATAGATACGCTTTTTTCCGGGAGGTTGGGGCATAATCCTGCCCCTCTCCCCAAAATCTATGGCTCTTCGCTGAATGGCCAAATCTTCTCTTACTGAGCAGACTTCTCCTTGCTCCTAGTTATCTCTACTAGCTTGATATCGAAATAAAGCGTCTGCTCCACAAGGGGATGATTTGCATCCAATGTGACTGTGGTCTCTGTAACATCTGTAATCTGCGCAGGGACATAAGTACCCTCGGAGGTGCAGATCTCAAGGCTCATTCCCTCGACGGGAACGAGGTCTGAAGGGAAATCCTTTTTATCCATGGTTATAGCCCGCTCTTCCCTGTAATTGCCATAGCCCTTTTCCGGAGGGATCTGGACCGCCTTTGACTCGCCTGGGCTCATGCCGACTACAGCCTCTTCAAAGCCGGGTATGAAAGCGCCAGATCCAATCTCAAACTCCAGCGGATCGCTTCCTTCTGATGTATCGAATATAACCCCTGTCCCCAGCTTGCCGGTGTAGTGCACCTTTACGGTGTCGCCCATTTTCGCCTGTGCCATATGATCCACCTCTTTATCCTCAATCCTTTTTCTTATTACTTCCATATAACTTCATCCATACATGATCCATGAGAAGGTCCATATCTGAGTAGCGACAAACGTTGGTTGATGCAATCAAGGCATATCAAGGGTGAATTCAAGGTATGATGAGATGGAAGGCAGATCGAGGGCTTGAAGCCAGAATGCTTCTGACCATGATCCTTCTGGCGGTCCTCTACCTGGCGTTTCTGGCAGTTCTGGTCTCCCAGGGCGTCAATAATATACTAATCATTTTATTCATTGGCGGGTTCATGCTCCTTCAATACTACTATTCCGATAAGATGATCCTGTCGACCATGGGCGCCAAGATGGTCTCGGAGAGTGAAGCTCCCGAGCTTCATCAAATCGTCTCCCGGCTCTGCGCCATCGCCGATTTGCCCATGCCCAAAATAGCAGTGGTAAACAGCTCAATGCCAAATGCCTTCGCCACCGGCAGGAACCAGAAGAATGCGGTGGTGGCGGTGACCACGGGCATTATGCAAAAGCTCGATCACAGCGAGCTGGAGGCGGTGCTGGCCCATGAATTGACTCATGTTAAGAACAGGGATATGATGGTGATGACCATAGCCACGTTCCTCTCCTCCATGGCCCAGATCCTGGTCAGATCCATGCCGTTCATGGGCAGTGGAGGCGGGCGCGGTCGCGACTCAGGAGGCAGCTTCATAGTGGTATTCGTGGTCTCCCTGGCGGTGTGGGTCTTGAGCTTCATACTGATACAAGCCCTCTCCAGATACCGGGAGTTTGCCGCCGACCGCGGAGCTGCAATCATCACCGGGCAGCCCTCCATCCTGGTGAGTGCATTGATGAAGATAAGCGGATTTCGGGTGCCCACAGAGGATCTGAGAAAGGTGGAGGGGCCCGTAAGCGCTCTGTTCATAGTGCCTGCCTTCAGCCGCTCTTCCATTATGAACCTCTTCTCGACCCACCCCACTTTGGAGGCTAGGATCGAGGCTCTGCAGAGGATCGAGCAGGGTCTGGAGAGCTGAAGATGGGATTTCTGGATTCCATTATGGGAAAGACGCGCCTGCCCGAGGCTAAGATCGACCGGCTATTTGCCATCTCCACCGCTGCGGTGACAATGGATGCCAACCTCGATCTTGTGCCGGATGGACAGGCTGGGTTATGCTTCAAGCCCATGGAGTCCTCTTACTATGAATCTGCCAGCAAGGAGATTGAAGACCTCCTCAAGCTGAGCTTCCAGGAGTCGGGCACATCGCACAGCCTCCAGAAGGATGAGTACGGCTATATCTGGGTGATCCTGACCGATCAGGATTTTGAGGATCTGGTGGCCAATATTCAAATGATCTGCCAGATATTGATGGAGCATGGATTCGGAACTCAGCTCTTGGCGGCAGTCTATCGCTTCAAGGGAGTGGCTGCTGTATACTGGATCTATAGCTTCAAGCTGGGATCATACTATCCCTTTGTGCCGAAATCCAACAAGCAGCGCGACACTGCAATGGAGTTCCGGTTGAGGTCACTGATGCAAAAGGAGCTGCCAATAGAGAAGGATATGGCCAAGTGGTACCCAATGTGGGGAATGCCGCTTTAGTACGGCACAAATGAAAATCCTCGTCGATCTTCCCATAGTAATTGGCGTCGCTAAAATCCCATCAAATCAAATAATCCCATCATCTTCAGGCCGATGAGGATCATCAGGGCGATGAAGATCCTCTTGAGCTTCTCCTCTGACATTTTATGGGTGACATTCACTCCCCAATGGGCAGTCAGCATGCTTGCTCCTGCTAAGAGAACGAACTGAAACAGATCGATATAGCCCACACAGTAGGCAGGAAGCCCAGCTACCCCCCATCCATTGATGGCATAGGCAATCGTCCCTCCCACAGCGTTAAAGGCAATGGCTACAGTTGATGTGCCAACCGCCTGATACATGGTAAAGCCCATGGCAATTACCATAGCAGGAACAAGGATCACGCCGCCCCCTATTCCTGCGAGCCCGGAGATAACTCCAACCACTACCCCCCATAGAATATAAGGCAAAAGGCTGCTCACCACCTCGGGCCTTCCTCGCCGTAGGTCCCGGGCATATATCATTCGTAGAGCTCCTCCAATGATAATAATCCCAAAGATCATCCTGAGAAGCTCCCCCGGAGCATGAGAGGCAATGGTTCCGCCTAGAAAGGCACCTACCAGGCCAGAGAGGCCCAATGTCACTCCTGGACGCCAGAGGACTACTCCTTGGCAGTTATGACCGTGGCATCCGCAGAGCGACGTGGGCAGTATGACCGCAAGGGAGGTGCCAAAAGCCACCCTGGTTGATAGAGTTGGATCCACTCCCATGGATGTCAGAGCCCAGATCTGCACCGGCACCATGATGAATCCACCTCCTACCCCCAGCATGCCGCAGGCAAATCCCACAACCATTCCCGTCAGCAGGAGGACGATAATATAGATGAGCATTGATTCTGCTATCATGGCCACCTGCAAGCGAATCTCTTGGCGGTCATCTCGCCCTGAGGGTCGATGAGATTGTATTCGTCATTTCTGAGCTTTCATTTGGTCGCGCTTTGGGCATGCATTAGTTCACGGTGCTTGGCTAAAATCTCATCCGCCAGCCGGTCCAGACGGCGAAAATCGGCCTCCTTGGGATATCCTTTGGCCACCACCGGATCGAAGAGCTGCAGCTTGAGATTGGGCATAGCCTGGGTGATCTGTTCCAGCATCTTCCCTCCCCAGCCATATGATCCGATTATGGATGCGTACCTGGTCTTCGGCCGGAGGGCATTGGCCAGGATGGCAGCATAAAGGGCCAGGGGATGAGCGCCAGAGAGCATCGTGGGCGTGCCAATTACAATGGTTGAAGCATCGACCAGAGCCTCGGCCAGCAAACCTATATCGCTGTTGGTGAGGTCGAATCGTTTGACCTCGATTCCCCTGGCGATCAGAGCATCTGCGATATAGTCGGTCATGGCTTTTGTCGAACCGTGCATGGAAACAAAGGGCAAAACCACCTGGTTTTTCACCTCGTCCGAGGCCCATTCTCCATAAGCATTTAGTATGAATTCTGGACGGGCATGGATGGGGCCGTGGCTGGGGGCAATGATGTCAATATCATAATTCGATATCCTTTCCAGGTGCTTTCTAATGTGCTGGCGGAAGGGCATCATGATCTCTGCATAATATCTCTTTGCCGCTCTATAGACCACTGCCTCATCTGCATATAGAGTGCTGGTGGCTAGATGCGATCCCAGAAAATCGCAGCTGAAGAGAATTCTGTCCGAGGCAAGATAGGACAATATGGTATCTGGCCAGTGAACCCAGGGCGCGGAGATTATCTGCAGGCTCTTGCCTCCCAGATCGATTACATCGCCGTCCTTCAGCTCCTGCGTTCTCTTTTTATCCACCAGGCCGAACTCAACCAGCAGCTCCAGGCATCTGGCCGAGCCGGCAACTGTGGAATCGGGATATAGCTCAACCAGCCGGCCAAGGCTCCCGGTGTGATCCTGTTCGGCATGCTGGACTATGATGTAGTCGATCTTCTTTATGCCCAGAGCATTCAGGTTTTCTATGAGCACATCGGCCATAGTAGAATCCACGGCATCGATGAGCGCGATCTTGTTCTTTCCCCGGACCAGATATGAGTTGTAGCTGGTTCCATCGGGCAGGGCGATAAGGGCATCAAAGAGCCTGCGGTCCCAGTCTATCGCCCCGATGGAAAATACTCCCGGCTTGATCTCTCTTACAAGGGTCATCTCTCATCCACCTGGTTGCTATTCATTTTAGCTCTTCGAAGTCGCTCTTTGATGCCCCACATTGGGGACAGGTCCAGCTGTCTGGCAATTCCTCAAAGGGAGTGTTGGGGGCGATGCCGGAGTCCGGATCTCCTATCTCAGGGTCATAGATGTAGCCGCAGAGAGTGCACTTATATTTTTTTGCCATGAAAACCACTATCCTCTTTCTGCTAATCCTCTTTTTAGCCGATTCAAGGTATCTGGATACCTTTGATGGTATCCGGAAGCCTGAATCTATTATCTGAATCTTACTAGTCTCTATTTGAGTATAAGCGTTTGCCCAGCAAAGCAGTTTCCTCATGGAGCTTTGATCTGCTTATGAATGGATAGCATAAGCTTGAGAATGGAAAAGCTGAAATAATAATGAATTAAATAGCCATCTTGATTCGAGGTGTTTTGATGGACAGCACCGGATCAAAGAGAGAAGGTAAGTTCAAATGCAAGATCTGTCGCATGATATTTGAGTCGAAGGAAGAGCTGAAGTTTCATCTATTGGAGGAGCATAACAGAGGGTGATCGTCTCACAGCTGAGGAATTGAGAATCCCCGGTTCCTGACTGAATTATCATATCATTTTTTTATTATTGTTGGGGCTGGCATGCTCTTTTTATCTTTTTTCAGCTGATCTTTAGGCTATCGCTGCTGGTCAGGATCATTATTAGAGGGGAGTAGGCTATAAATATCAAGCCGCATATCTTTATCTTAATCAGCAGCCGAATTATGTTCCTAAAAAATGCGAGGAGACGGTTCTAATGAGGTGGATTCTGATCTTGCTTATGGCGCTCTCTCTTTTGGCCTTTGCACAGGCAATGAGCGGCACTGATAAGGTTCAGAAGGTTGGCGGCGACTTTGGACGGGCGTGGCTGGAGAAAAATCTGGGGCCAAAGAGCAGTCCGCCTGCGGCTGGCAGTCAAAGCAATCTGAGCGAGGCGGACCCACTTAGCGAGGACTGGCTGGGCATAACCTCTCCTTTTAGTGCTGGCAATGAGACGAATGATAAACCCCAAAACGGCTCGAAACAGGATTCTCCATACTCTGTGAACAGGATTATGACCCCTGTTCACGAGATAGATGCCAGCTGGAACCAGAGTTCCGCTTTTGCAGGACTGCCCGAGCCTGACAAGAATGGGCTGATAAATGGCATTCCGGCAGAGATGTACTACTCAATAGGGCCGGCTTATTTCGACTTCTAATGCAAGGCGGATAATATGCTTGCACATGTGATTTTCCATAATGCCGAGCCTGATGGGAAGGATTGACGGCTTTCCAGTTGATCTGCAGCAATACTATGATCTGTTTGGCATCTGGAAAGAGGATGCTACATAGGCTGGCTCCGGCACTTTCCTCAGGTCAACGAGCGAGGCACCTGCCGAGAGTGAGAGCTTTTGGTCTACCCCATAGCTATGAGATCAATTATTTTTTTAAGGCACATCTGAAAAAAAGATGTTTCATCCTACTGGAATCCACAAGACGCTCATCTCTTCCACATCAACGTCTGCCTTTTCCAGGGGAATCTTGATCTCTTCGATCTGATCGGCCGCTACCTTCCATCGATCGGAGATCAGCGAAATCTCCTCTGCCAGCTTATCCTCGAGCTCCTCCAGCTCTCTCTCCTTTTCCTCTTTCTTCTCTTCTGCAGAGCGCAGACGCTCCTGAGTGCGAATCGTCATTGAGCGCCGGGATGCTGCCCCGCCCAGGCTCAGGGAGCGACGCCGGCCACCGAGAAGCCCTGATAGAAGATCGCCAGCACCGTGGAGCAGCTCTTCCTGTTGCCTCTGACGGGTATCTGTATTGAGCTCTCGAACCCTTCGATCAGCGTTGTTGAGCTGGGATTTTATTCGGTTGATGGAGGACTCATGCTTATCTTTGAGCTTCGCCATTTCAATATCTGCCTTATCCTCAGCTGCCTGGAAGCATCTTCTCTCAAAATCATTCCTCGACTCGCCCACCCTGGAGTACAAATCCAGGGCAGGATTGCGTAGGATGCTTATGCTGCGACTTCTTACCAGATGATCCTGCAAGGCGCTTTTCGCTTCTTTGAAGTAGGACGCTTTATCCAGATCTGCTTTAGCCAGCAGGTAAATTGCCCTGTCGGGCGGCCTGCTGGTCAGATCTCTATCATCATAATCGACGTTAATTGCCGACTTGGGATCGAAGCGTTTGCTAAGGGGGAAGAAAATCGCTTCCCATTCCTCGGTATGATCGACCGCTGCTTTATTGTCATCATATTTGAGATGGACACGGGCGATCAGGCCTGCTTGGAGCCGCTTTCCTCCGGGCATTGACCGCACCTGAGATGCCCAGGGGGCTGATGGATCCAGATAATAGACTGCAGTGGATGGATCCACTCGGGGAGCCACCTGGCTCTCATCCCTGGATATCTCTCCAGAGGCTGGAGGGAATCCACCAGAGCTTCTCCTGGTCATCTCCATTCCTCCTTCCTGCCGCAGCGTTTCCTGTGAGGCGGCAGCTGAGGCGATCTTGAAGCTCGTGCTAGCGGCGGTCCCATAGGCAGCCCCAGCGCCGGCGGAGGAAGAGGATATGGAAATGCTGCGCAGAGGGTGATCACGGGTCAACCTCTCGATCTGGTTTCTATCTAAAGGTCCTGCCAGGTAGGACATAGACCACCGGCTGGTGAAGATCACCGGCTCTTTGGCCTTGGCCGATTGAAGGACGAACTGTCGCTTGCCCAGGTTTGAGATCAGCCGGTCGAAGAGCTTCATGTCTGTCTGGCCGGAGACCGATTCGATTCCCTCCAGAATCCTGGCCTTATCCCTTTCCGTCTGCAGTCTGCCGATCATCCATGTCCCGGCATTGGACATCGCTTTGTAATCCAGATCAACCGGATTCTGAGTGGAGAGGACCATGCCCACCCCGTAAGCCCGACCCTGCTTGAGAATGGTCAGGATCTGCTTTTTCGATGGCGGCTCGGCGGTAGGTGGAGCGAAGCCAAACACCTCATCCATATAGACCAGCGCCCTGAGGTCCGGAGTTCCAGATTGTCTTCGCATCCAGGTTATCAGCCTGGAGAGGATTAAAGTGACCACGAACTGTCGCTCGGCTTCTGAGAGATGAGCTAGATAGATTATTGAGGCCTGTGGTTGGCCACGGGAGGAATACAGCATTCTCTCGATATCAAGGGGAGGTCCCGCCATCCAGGCGGCAAAAGAGGGGGATGCAATCAGGCCGTTGAGCCTTATTGCTAGACGGTCTCTCTCCTTCTGGGGATAGAAGCTATCGATCTCAAACACCCCCAATTTTCTCATGGGCGGATGCCGTACTTGAGAGATCAGAGATCCCAGGTCCAGATCCCGGCCCTCGCTCCAGGCCTTCTCGATGATGTTTGCCAGGAGAATGTGCTCCGGGCTGGAGATGGGGTCAGCATCGATCCTGGCGAGCACCAGGAAAGAGGAGACCAGGCCCTCGATCTCATCCCGCCCGATCTCCGCCTGCGAGGAGTCGGACCAGTCCAGCCTGGGGGCAACAAGCGATCCGACCACATTGATCGGGACCCCGGATACTGAACCTGGGGTGTAAATGGTACAACTCGCAGAATCGGCAAGCTTTTGCATTCGGTCTGGCCCTATTCCCCATTCTGCCAGACCAGACCTCCAGCTTTCTGATATCTGGACGGCGAGCTGATCGGTGCCGGTAGCTTGGCTTTTTGCTTCAGCCTCATTGATCCAGGGGAGAAAGTCTCGGGGAGAGAACGATGGGAAGTTCAGGAGCAGGTTGCCCATATCCCCTTTTGGATCCAGTATAAGGCAGGGAATTCCCGAGGAGAGAGCCTCCTCCAGCATGACTATTCCAAGGCCTGTCTTGCCCGAGCCCGTCATTCCTACGATGATGCCATGGGTGGTCAGGTTGCGGGCATCGTAAATGATGTCCCTCTGCATGCGTTGGCCGCTAACCGGGTCGATTACTCCTCCCAGGAACATCTCGCCCGGCTGGATCGCCTGGTTCCCCTGGTTCCCTGCAGTCATGATAAGGCTCTCCTGTATCCTCTCAAATGATCCCAGGTTTGCTGGATGGGATAATTCTCCCGATCGTCATCAAATCTAATGCACCTTCTCTTGCGAATGTAGATCAACCCCAATCAAGGCTTTCTGTGTCTTATCCTGAAGCCTGACATAAATGATGCTAGGATTATATGTTAGACTGAAAGCGAAATATTAAAATGTATCGCAATTGAATTGTTGAGTTGATCGCTCCAACCGATATTTGATGATCTATCAATATGACAATCTAGTGAGCTATCAGCAAAACTATCTATATACTATGAGCTCTAAACATATACCAGAGGTAGGGCGGCATGACTGAGCAAGAATCATTCTGGGAGAACGAGAGCTTTGTGGTGGTCACAGATAGGACAAAGCCGGCCATGAAGTGGACAATCGAGGAGCTGGAGAAGAAAAGGAAAGAGGATCTACATCGTCGATTTGTCAGACGATCCTGAAAAAGGAAGCGTATCACAATTTTCCGATCTATCCCCTGAAATAGATTGTGCAGTAATTGGTCTGACAAAAAAGGATCCTGCACATGCAGTTGAAGAGCTAAAGACAATCGGCATCAAGAATTTCTGGATACACTGGAGAACGGAGACTGATGGGACCAAGAAGATGAGTCAGGATGCGGTGGTGCATTACATAGCCGGCAGATGCCCCATGATGTACCTGGCCGATAAGGGATTCAATATGCATTCCATACATAGAGCAGTGGCGAAGATATTAGGCAAATATTAGGAAGTAATAGGCATACCATAAGGGGATACAGGTGAGAATATAAGGTAAAATTCATAGGTAATAACCAGGAGAAAACCCAGGAACGATATAATATAAATTAAATAAATAGATATATTCTAATAGGGCTTGATGGCAAAATATATATAACTTTAGCGAGGACCTCTAAAGCATGTCGTGGCTCTTAATTCGCAATTTTAGTCGAGAGCACGGACGCGATGCGTCCTTAGATGCATCCATGATTAAACCCGGCCTATAAGGCCCAATCCGATGGCTCGGATTGGGTATTGAATGCCGAATGTGCGCTATGTTGATTGTTCGAGCATAGATGTTATTCATTCTCTGAAAGCATCGATGAACGGGATCAATCTCTTGATTCAAAACAAAGACATTGCGCTGCAATATAGCATTCAGAATAGAAGTTTTGAGGCAATGCCAGATCAGATCCAATAAGACCGGATCTTTCAAGCTGAATCCATCAGCAAGGATTCATCATATCTGATCAGCATAAGCAGATTAATTAAGTGATAAGTATAAAAAACATAGAAAGAAATGGCCGGATGAAGCCCTTCTGGTCTGCAAACTCGAGAGACTCCATCAGGTTGATTGCTCTAAATAGCGCCTATGCATTAAAGCATTTTGGCGCTCCAAGGCAAACACCGCGGCCAACTCTTTCAAGGAGTTGGAAAATGAGAAGGAATATCCTGTATACGACAGAGGATTGCACGCAAAGTAAGCGTTTGGTGTGCCTCTTAAAAGAGGCTAATTTGAGTTTTGAAGAAGCAGACATGAGAAGCAAAGAATCACTGCTGCAGCTCAAATCCATGGGCATCTCTGCTCCTGATTCTCCCCTGCTGGTTATGGATGATAATCCATTGAGGTTCTTGAGCTCAAACGACATCAATTCAATGGCAGACAAGAATTTGCTGGCATTGGTCCGGTAAGAGGACGATTATTGAGATGGAGAATGTCAGGGAAAGATTGTGTTAGATGTTATAAATAATATAGTATATCTGGAGAATTATTGAGAATGGTGTTGCCGAGATGTCCTATGTGCGGTTCCATGTGGATAGCACATAATGAAAATAATCCAAAACCAGAATGCGAGACTTGCGGTCAGAAATTAAGGAAGAGAGAGAATGGAAAGGGTTACGAGGTTGCTTGAAATGAGATCAAATAAAATGAACGCCAATTCGGATATAGATGAGTTCGATAGATCAACCAGATATAGATATGCGCTTTCATACACAGAAAGGAGGATGTTCTGAAATGGAGCCAGATGGTTACTATTTCTTCTCAGAAAAGCAAAAAAAGATCAGAGAGATGGTTGACCCATCGCCCACATTCTTTGCCAGGATAGGAGGCAAGGTGGTGGAATGCACAGAGAGAAGCTCATCACCAAAACCCTCCGGCCCCTTCGACGACTACAAATCTTATGGCAGAGGCATCTATATCGGTGAAAAGCCAGAATGAAATGGAGGGACTCATCCACTCAGAGCCTGAGGCCAAGGGTTGATCTGATTCCGGATCCACCGATTCACCATGGTGGCCGATAAAGGCGAACTGAAATATATGCATAAGTAATTTTGGGGGTGGACTGGAACTGCCTGCAAAGCCCTCTTTTATTTTTTTCTTTCAAGATCAATCTCATGAATCCGCCAGCAGATTATTCGCTCAGATATCTGAGCAATCAGCGTCCAATGCCTACCTATCCAAGCTTCCCTAAAGAGCCATCACCCATTAATCCGATTGCCTGCCTCATTCATCTCAAACGACATGATTAATACCAACATCAAAGCATACCCAAACCAGGAAATATCGAAATGGTGGATCTCTATGGCGATTAGTACCAGGCTATTTGGAAGGACTGGCCCATCCGTCACCCGCGTGGGCCTGGGAGGAGAAGGAGTGCTCCGCACCTACGGCCGGGGAAGGGATGCGCTGCAGGTTATTGAGGAGGCCGCAACCAGGGGCATTAGCTACTTTGATTCTGCCAAGGCCTATGCCGGCAGCCAGGGATATTACGGCAGTTTCTATAGGAGCCATCAGGAGAACCGATCCACCATATTTCAGACCAGCAAGTCAGCCGCCCGCGAATATCATGAAGCCCGGGCCGATCTGTTTGAGACTCTGGAGGTTATGGGATTGAAGAGCCTGGACCTGTGGCAGATCCATGACCTCCGCACCAGAAGGGAGAAGGAGGAGATCGAATCCTCCAATGGCGCCCTAAAGGCCTTCATCGAGGCAAGGGATTCGGGCCTGACGAAGTATATCGGTGTTACCGGTCACCACGATCCAGAGGTAATCCTGGCGGCGATAGAGAGCTGGCCTTTGGATGCCGTCCTCCTTCCCGTCAATCCGGCAGAGGCGATAATCGGCGGATTCATGGACAGGGTCATTACTGCTGCCCTGGATAAAGGAATAGCCGTGATAGGAATGAAGGTATTGGGGGCACGAAACTACATCGCACCAAATCTGGGGATCACACCAGAGCTATTGATCCGGTTCGCCCTCTCTCGGGATATCACCACCGCCATTGTGGGATGCTCCAGCCCGGAAGAAGTGCAGCAACTGGCCAGGTTGGGCGAGGACGGCCGACCCCTGGACCCGTTGGAGGAAGCAAGGCTGATGGATCTCTTCCGCCCACATGCTAAGAGTCTCGCCTACTACCGGGGCAGAATATGAGCCGCTCTGTCTTAAACGATGGTCAACTGCTCAGCACTCAGCCCCTCAATACTTCTGAATGCATATCCCTATTCTCAATAGCTTTATGAATTTCAAGAAGGCAGAATGTAAACGAGGTAATACTATGAGAACGATGTCATTGAAATTGATATTATTGGCACTGATCGTTGCCCTGGCAACTCCCCTGGCCCAATCAGCCGAGGGCGAAACCGCTCCGGCTATAGGCCAGCTTTATCCGGTTGACTGGCTAGAGGGAGCATACGTTACTCCCATTGATCGGGCTTCTTTAATGGACCCGGGAATAGCTGGCATGGTTCGCTGGCTGGATTCTCCTGTTCCATCCTACCCTTGGTACAGCTCCGACCTGACCTTCTCCAGACATATGGCGCCATCATCTACATTCGCTCCATACAGGGAGTATTATTATGCCCAGGCCATTCCCATGGACGGCGAGATCGTGAGCAATCCCGTTAAGTTCAATGTTACACAATCTCCACCATCTTATCTCTATTATGGAAACGGCCAGGGACTGGCTTATGCTCAGTATCTGTCCATCACCGCTCCCCAGGCCAATGACCTCTGGATCCGGGGCAGGCAAAACTGGACTCAGTATCTGGTAAGCCCAGTAGGAACGACTCTTGATCTGGTCGGCCGCGTACCCCTGGGAGGAACAGGCGGATTTTTCGAGAGCATCACAAATGGAACGAACGCCCAGAGGTCCAGGATCTACCAGTTCCATCAAGGCTATAACAGCATGAAGTACCGGGCGGATGAGATGGGAAGACATATGCTCTATTTTGTGGTGGATAACCAGCCGAGCAACGTTATAATAATCGATGTATTCGCCCAGGCCCCATCGGCTCAGCCCCCAATCTATCCCACAGAAGCAGGGCAGTCAGAGCAGTCTGCACCATCACCATCAACATTGCAACCTTCTGCTGCACCTTCCTCTGGCGATACACCGGTATCGATCCTTTATCCCGGCAAATCCGCCTTCCAGGTCTACGTCGATGGAGCGCTCGTGGGCGTAGGACAGAATGGCGTATTCAACCTGAGCGTCCAGGGCGGCGTGAATCATGTGATAAGCATCTGGGACGGCTTCTGGATGTATGAGAACGATATACTCTTCCCGGCCGGTGTGCCCAAAGAGATCCATGTGGAGGGGGTTTAGGCCAGGACCGTTTTGCAGATATCGTCCAGGATAATTCACCTCGCCTGGTCGGGGTTAATTCAGGCCTGGCAGCCCATCGGCCGGGCTGAACCCTGGCCGGTGCCCCACGATTTACGATCAATTTCCGCTAGTGTGCGGGAATGATCGGGCTGCATCGCTGTCTGGCAGGCGGGCATTCTGGGGTGCTCTCGCATGGACGCTCGTGCCGGCGTGGGCTTGTCGCATGGAGGGCCGGGAGGCCGGTCGGGCCTGGTGTCAGGGAGGCTTGCCTCCGAGATGGGCAGCTTTTTCGGGGAGCTGGATGATGCAGCTAATATGCTGCCGGACAAAGGGATTGCTAATCCGCGGAGAGCCACTCATCACGGGAGATTGCACCTTCCCTAAGAATCTCCGCTACGAGATTTGGGCCGATCTCTCTCCGATGGTCATTCGGTATGCGCACAAAATTATCTCCACGAACCATGTAGTCGTGATCCGAACCCGGAAACGGCCCTTCAAATCCAATATTCTTCAATCGCTTGATAAGCTTGGCTCTGGATATTGGCACAAGTCTACTCAATAACGCTCACCGGTTCAATTGATGCAGTTATGGTATGGCTGCCAATTGGTGGGATGGATCTCCCCATTCGGAGCCTGAGAGCTATCCAGCCTTCAATTACCGAGATAAGCTCTTTGCGGGCTACCTCAACCGTCTTCCCCGTAGCCCAGGCGCCCGGAAGCTCTGGCACTGAGACGAAGATGGGTTCTTCATCATCGATGGTCTTGTAAACCGCCCTTTCCAGTGCAGCTTCTATATACTCGTTGAACATGTGAATTTTCTATTAAGCGGTTATAGAAATATATCTTACGCTGAGATTCCTGGCAGAGATTATGGCGAATGTGGCTTGACGATCCTTGCTGACTGTGGGCTGGCCCTGCTCGGCAGCCCATCGGCCGTCCCGCATCCTTGCCTCGTGTCATGGCTAGCGCTATGGGTCTGCCCGTGGGCC
>NZ_DAKC01000005.1:25924-26505 GCF_002496465.1 Methanosaeta sp. UBA356
CCGGGAGGCCGGTCGGGCGTGCGGTCAGGGGAGGCTTGTCTCCGGGATTGGCAGCTTTTCGGGGGCTGGATTTTTGGAAGAAGTGGCAGTTCATTATTAATTATTAGCAGAAAATCATAAAAGAACAATAACTAATCACATACAGAGTCGCAGAGCGCACAGAGACTTCACGGCTGAGAGTTTCGGGGCCGTCTCCGGCTTGACGATCAGGGTTTCCATAAATTCAAGAAGCCGACACGCTCAAAGTCAGCATCATTTGTGGCCATTTCCGTTATCCCAAATGCCTTGCAGCAGGCGGTATGCAAGGCATCCCTGGGAAGAAGACGGTATTCGCTGGCGCATTCCAGCGCGATTTTGGATATAGAATAATCCAGGCTCAGGACCTTCAGATGTCCTTTAGATATGAGCACGTCGAGATAGCCATGAAATTCACGCACAGGCACAAGGCAATCTTGCCAGGCATAGAGCATCGCTTTTTTCATTGATCTTGCGTCGTTCGGGCTTCCTGTTCTCCTGGCGGTCTGGACCATCAGGACATAGGAAACCTCATCGATGACCAGAGGCGAGATGAACGCCTCGAT
>NZ_DAKC01000005.1:26771-27970 GCF_002496465.1 Methanosaeta sp. UBA356
TGGCATCAATGAACACTTGTCTCGTAATCTTCATGCGCTTCCTCTAGCCCCTCCCAACACTTTACGATCCCAAAGATTCTTCTGGTAGCGCTCCTTTGGACGCTTATCTCGACCTCATCACCTTCTTTTAGGTTCAACTCCCCAAGGGGCTTGAGGACCTTATCTTCGTATCTAGCCCTGATCACGGCACCCATCGTCTCACCAACATCATGATTGTCTTCCATGGATAAATGAATATGGCTTTCACGCCTTATAAAGTGATGCCGATGATTCGTCGTGATCCGGTATGGCCAGCCGCCTGCCGGGCCCCGTGCGAGTACGCGTGCTCTCGCATGGGCGCGCGTGCCCATGTGGGCTTGCCGCCATGAGAGCCGGGAGGCCGGTCGGGCCTGCGGTTGGGGGCTTGCCTATTTGATGGGCAGCTTTTCAAGGGGGGCTGGATTTTGGGAAGCAATGGCGGGTCAGCTTTTATTACTAGCTGAAAATTATAACCGAACAACTACCGATCACACCACAGAGCCACAGAGCGCACGGAGGACGCACAGAGATTCTTGGGCGAAGTTTCGGGGCTGTCGTCTCCAGATTTGCAATTATTGCGAATTCTAGGCTACTTGCACAGCAGCTCATCAGCTGTGCTGCATCCTCGCCGGAGTTCAAGGTCGCGCTCCCCAGTGCTTCGCTCGTGGCAGAGCCAACGGGTATCATGGCAGTTTACAGTGCGATGGATCAATTTAAATATGAATCAGATCATTTAGATTTCTGTTGGCTAATGCGCAAAAATGCATCTATTGGAAGGAGGAGTCGCTCATTCCCGAAGAGATACCAGAGCAGTACTACAGTTTAGATGATAACCAGATGCCTTACGGCGGAGCAACAGACATCCACGGCAAGATACTCTGGAAGGTCTCCAAAGAAGAGCATGACCAGATGATGTTTCGCATAAAGAAGGCATTTGGAAAAGAGTAATGGCTATGCGGCGAGCAGCCATTGATGCGGATATTTTCTTCTTTTCCATCAGCCATAAGAGCGAAAGCCTAACCAAGCGGGATATAAATCCGTACGATATTAAAAAATTTTTATTCCATCTTAGCAGTCATCCTGATATCTCGCTATGTGTTCCCATATCCGTCCTTGGAGAAGTAGTCATCATATGCGTTGAAGGTGAGTGGAAAGGCCGGGAGGGCAAGCATAATCGTGAA
>NZ_DAKC01000060.1:0-25784 GCF_002496465.1 Methanosaeta sp. UBA356
ACGATTTCCCAGAACAAAAGCTTTATGATCACATAGAAAAGGTTTTAATGAATTATCCCTTTTAATGCATATATCTGAGAATGCCTATATCTTGAGGAGCAAATAATTAAAAGATGTATTTTTATTTATAAGGAGTGGATGCGATGGCGTCTGATGCTAATAATAACTGGCATGCATTAAGTGCTGACCGGGTTCTGCAAAAATTGGATAGCACCACCCGAGGCTTGAGTACAGAAGAGGCAGCCAGACGCTACAAGGCCTTTGGACCCAATGAGCTGGAGGAAGGCGAAAAGCTGAGCAAGCTCGGCATTCTCATCGGGCAGGTTAAAAATCCTCTAATAGCTGTTCTCGGCCTGGCGGCGGTCATCTCCTTCATGGCTGACAAATTCATAGATGCTGCAGTGATACTTGCGGTAATTCTCATCAACACATTGCTTGGGTTTTTTAAAGAATACAGCGCGGAAGAGGCCATCTTGGCCCTCAGATCCCAGGCATCAGCCGAAGCCCGGGTCTTGAGGGATTGCCCGGAGACGGGAACCTGCCAGGAGATGCGCATCAAATCCCAGGAGGTAGTGGTTGGGGATATAATTCTGGTAGAAGCGGGAGCAAAGGTCCCGGCAGACTCCAGGATCATAGAGCAGGCGAACTTGGAGATGGACGAGTCCATGCTTACCGGTGAATCGGTACCGGCGAGAAAGATGGCGGAAGCACTGCAGGAGGATCTGATCACTGCAGAGATGGACAATATCATCTTTGCAGGAACCGTGGTCACTCAGGGAAGGTGCAAAGCGGTGGTCTTTGCCACCGGAATGGATACCGAGAT
The DNA here is from genome assembly GCF_002496465.1 of Methanosaeta sp. UBA356. NCBI lineage: Archaea > Methanobacteriati > Methanobacteriota > Methanomicrobia > Methanotrichales > Methanotrichaceae > Methanothrix > Methanosaeta sp. UBA356. The sequence goes on from NZ_DAKC01000060.1 coordinate 824, forward strand.
GGGTAAGATCGCCCACCAGATAGCCGGAACGGAAAAGGCGAAGACTCCACTCAAGAGGCGTACCCTGGACCTATCCAAGAAGCTGATGATCCTGGCTTTAGTGGCCAGCAGCCTGACCCTGGTAGTGGGCTTTTGGCGCGGATTTGAGCTGATTGAGCTCTTTCTCTTCACCCTGGCCATGGCGGTCTCGGCCATCCCCGAGGGCCTTCCTGCGGCCATAACCGTTGCTTTGGCTGAGGGTGTCAGCCGCATGGCCAGCCGGCATGCCATCATCCGCAAGCTGGATGCAGTGGAGACGCTGGGATCGATAACTGCGGTCTGCACTGACAAAACCGGTACCCTGACCACCAACCAGATGACGGTCCAGAAGCTCTTCCTGGCGGGCAGGATAGTCGATGTATCGGGGGTCGGATTTCAGCCGAAGGGCGATTTTGAGCTGGACGGAGTGCCGCTAAAAGCCTCAGAGGATAAAAGCCTGAGCATGTTCCTGAAGATCGCCTCCCTCTGCAATGATGCCTCCCTCAAGAGCCATAAGGAAGAAGAGGATCGATGGGAGATCCTGGGCGACCCGACTGAGGGCGCCCTGTTAGTGGCAGCGGCAAAAGCGGGCCTGGATAAGAGCGAGCTGGAGGAAAGCCATCCCCGGGTCGATGAGATCCCCTTTGATCCCAAGAACCGATACATGTCAACCTTCCACCGCACCGGCTCTGCTGAGCTGCTGGCATTGCTCAAAGGAGCGCCGGAGACCATCCTGGACATGTGCTCATATGTCCTGGATAGGGGAGAGGTAAAGGAGCTTGACCAGAAGAGAAAGGAAGAGTTCTTGAAGGCCAGTTCGCAGATGGCAGCAGAGGCTCTGCGCGTTTTGGCCCTGGCCTATGTCACCATTAAGCCGGAAGAGGGGGATGAATTCAAGAATAAGGGTCCAGCTAACCTGATATTCACCGGCTTTTCCGGAATGATCGATCCGCCCCGGCCGGAGGCCATAAGATCGGTTCATCTGTGCAAGAGGGCGGGGATCAAGGTGACCATGGCCACCGGGGATCATAAGATTACCGCACAGGCCATAGCCAGGGATATTGGGATCTATGAGGAAGGGTCGAAGGTCCTCACCGGCTCGGATTTGGATGATCTGAGCGATGAGGAGCTGGACGGTCTGATTCAGGATACCTCCGTCTTCGCCCGGGTATCACCCAAACATAAGCACCGCATAGTCCAATCCCTGCAGAGGAAGGGGCATATCGTAGCCATGACCGGAGACGGGGTCAACGATGCTCCTGCCCTCAAGGCGGCAGAGATCGGCATCGCCATGGGGATAACTGGAACCGATGTCACCAAAGAGACGGCGGACATGATCCTGACGGACGATAACTTCCAGAGCATAGTGAACGCAGTGGAGGAGGGCCGGGTAATCTTCGAGAATATCCGAAAGACAGTGAAGTATCTCATCAGCACCAATGCTGGTGAGATCCTCACCATCCTGGTGGCCCTGGTCTTCATGGCCATAAATGTGCTGATCTTCACCCCGGTGCAGATCCTATGGGTTAACCTGGTTACCGACGGGCTCTTAGTGGTGAATTTGGCCATGGAGCCTAAAGAAGAGGATGTGATGGACCAGCCGCCCAGAAACCCCAAGGAGAATATAATCAACATGGATATAGTTAAGAATGTGCTCTTCGTTGCCGCCTTTATGGCTGCGGGCACCCTCCTGGTGTTTACCAGGGAGCTTAACGGTGGAGATATACACCGCGCTCAGACCCTGGGCTTCACCACCCTGGCCATGTTCCAGATCTTCAATGCCCTCAACTGCCGGTCTGAAGACAAGTCCGTCTTCAAGATCGGCCTTTTCAGCAACAAATACTTGATCGGGGCAATAGTTGTATCGATAGCCCTGCAGCTGATGGCGACGACCCTGCCATTCTTCCAGATGGCTCTGGGAACGGTGGCCCTCTCGCTGTATGATTGGGCCATCATCTTCGCCGTCTCAAGCACGGTATTCATCGCCGACGAACTGAGGAAGCTGATAAAAAGAACGGGTTTTATACGGATCTAGATGATAATAAGCTGAAAGATCAGAAAGGGAAATCCGGGTGGGCTTGAATTCTCCTCCGGCTCAAACATCTCATTCTCTTGGATTGCAGCCTTTACTTCTGCGGGAATGGGATAATTGCCCTCTTGGAGAATCGCGCCCAAAGTGAATAGTGCGGAAAAAGCATTTATACTTGTTTTGGCGTAAGGGTTCTGGTTTGTTCCTTATCATCTCGGAGGATTGAAAAATTGACAACTGTTTACGACGTACCTCCCCATGACTTGATAGCCGCCGCAGCTTTAGAGCTAAAGGCAGCGGGCAAGGTCCAGCCACCTGTTTGGGCTGAATTTGCTAAGACTGGGGTAAATAGGGAGATGCCACCCACCAATCCAGATTGGTGGTTTGTGAGGTCGGCATCCATTCTGCGCAGAATATATATCGATGGGCCGGTGGGAGTATCCCGGCTCAGAACCTTCTACGGCGGAAAGAAGCGCAAGGGAGTGGCCACTGGAACCTTCGCCAAGGGCAGCGGCTCAGTGGTAAGAGAATCCCTGCAGCAGCTGGAGAAGGCAGGCCTAGTTAGGAAGCTGAAGAAGGGACGCCAGATGACCCCAGAGGGCCAGGCATTCCTCGACGGCATAGCCCATAAGGTGGCCAGCCAAAAAGAGGCTTCAATTGCACCCGCATCCGAACCAGCCGCAGAATCGACAGCATAAGGAGGAATCAAACAATGGCTGATGATGAGCTTGCAGAACTGAGACGAAAGAGGCTGGAGCAGATCCAAAGGCAGCAGGCGGATTCACAAATGGCTGCTGTTCAGCAGGAGCAGGCCCAGCAGGAGATGGAAGCCAAAAAGGCGGCCATAATGCGGACCATCCTCACTCCTGAGGCTCGCGAAAGGATGAATGCCATTCGCATGACCAGGCCCGAGTTCGTCTCCCAGATCGAGGCCCAGCTCATCATGCTTGCACAAAGCGGCAGGCTGAGAGGCCCGATCACTGACGAGCAACTCAAGGCGATACTCACCCAGGCCCAGCCCAAGAAGAGAGATATCAATATAACAAGAAGATGAAAAATCTCGGAATCGGTCGATACATGAAGGTTGCAGTCCTATTCTCCGGCGGAAAAGATAGCAGTCTGACGGCCCTCCTTCTCGAGCCATTCTTCGAGGAGATAGAGCTGGTGAATTTCAGCTTTGGCCACGACGATTCCTGGATGAGAGCAAAAGAAGCAGCAAGAGAGCTGGGATATCCCCTGAGAAGAATGGTATTCGATGCGGATGTCCTGGAGAGAGCCCTGAAGATATTGCAGTCCACGGGCTATCCCAATGATGCTCTCAATTATGTTCATCCCATTGCAGTAGAGACAGTAGCAAAAGAGTGCGAATTTGTGGCGGACGGTACAAGAAGGGATGATCGCGCCCCGAAGATGGATTTCGGCGCCATCCGAAGCCTGGAAGACCGGTTGCATGTGCAATACTTGAGACCTCTGGCGGGCCTGGGTGGAAAAGCCATCCGGGCGATGGCCTCGCGCTATTTGGACTTCGAGGAGGAGCTCTCCGAGAAGCATCCTGCTTCAGACTTTGAGGTGGGCCTGAGATATGCGCTAAAAGAGAGGCACGGCCAGATGGAGGTCAACAGGATCTTCCCCTCCAATCATACGCACACGAGAGTAATTCGGAGGAAGAGATTTGTCCAAGAAATTAAAGGGCAAGAAGATCAGGCTTGCCAAAGCATTCAATCAGAATCGTAGGGTTCCCTCCTGGGTCATAGTCAAGACCATGAGGAAGGTAGTTGCTCACCCCAAGAGAAGACATTGGCGAAGAAGCAGTCTAGAGAGATGACAATGGCGGACACAGAAAGAGTTTACACCATACCCCTGGGTATTGTGAAATGCGTTCCCGTTTACAGAAGGTCCAACCGGGCCATGGCTGAGATAAGGAATTACCTTGCCCGGCATATGAAGACCCCCGCAGAGGATGTGAAGATCGATCCCGGCCTAAACCAGGTTATCTGGAGAAGAGGGGATATGAAGCCACCAAGGCGGGTAAGGGTGCGGGCGGTCAAGTTTGAAGACGGCGGAGTGGAAGCAGAGTTTGCCGGTGAGAGATAAGAGGATCAAGATTGCAGGTAGCAGTCTGCTGGGTGTATTCGCCCGCTGCACAGATGATATAGTACTGCTGCCAGCAGTAGTCGGGCCAGAGGATCTGGCATTCATAGAAGAAGGGCTTCACGTAAAGGCGGTATGCATCCCGCCTGGCATCGGATCGGTCACAGGCTCGCTCATTTCCGCCAACAAGAGTGGATTTGTGGTCAGCCGCCATGCGGAAGCTGAAGATCTGAAGATCCTCCAAGAGCATGGAAAGGTCTCCAGGCTGCCGACCAGGATAAATGCCGCCGGCAATGTCATCCTGGCCAACGACAGCGCCGCTCTGGTTCATCCCGGCCTCTCCACCAGAGCCTGTCGGGCGATAGAGGAGACGCTTGAGGTCAAGCTGCAAAAGGGCACAATCGGAGGCCTGAAGACCGTGGGAATGGCTGGTGTTGCCACCAACAAAGGCCTTCTTGTCCATCCCAGGGTATCCGAACAGGAAATGGCAGTGCTGGAGGAGCTATTCGAACTGCCTGTGGATGTGGGCACAGTCAACCTCGGCTCGCCACTGGTGGGCTCAGGTCTGTTGGCGAACAGCTACGGCTACCTCGCAGGAGACGAGACCACCGGCCCGGAGCTGGGCCGCATTGAAGATGCATTGGATTTCCTGGCGTAATAGAGGTGAAAATTCATGACTAATTTTGAGATCAAGGGAAGATATAAGGGAGGGCTTATTGGCAAGACCTGGCTTCCTTTCAGCAAGGTAGTGGATAGCCAGAACGAGAAGAATGCCAAAAATATGGTCTACTCCCTGATGGGAAGTCAACATGGTCTGAAAAGAGGCCTTATCAAGATAGACGAGGTGAAGACAGTTGAGTAGCTCTCCTGGGAGCGAGGAGGAGATCAGAAGGCTCCTGGCTGCATATGAGCAGTACCAGGCCCAGGCGGACGGAATCTCCCATCAGCTCGGCCTGAGCCAGATCGCTGCTCAGGGGCTAGAAAGTGCTCTCGCAGCAGTTGATGCTCTGCAGGAGGCTGAGGTCGGTCAGGAGATTCTGGTTCCCATAGGCTCTGGATCGTTCATCCACGGCAAACTCGCCTCCAAGGAGAATGTGATCTTGAATGTCGGGGCAGGCGTGAGCATAGAAAAAAGATCTGAAGAGGCCATAGAGATCCTGAAGACTCGGAAGAATGAGGTTCTTGAGGGCTCGAAAAAGCTCACGGAAGTTCTTGCCAAGATCGATCAAGAGATGCAGAAGATTCAGGGCATAATGCAGCAGTACGAAAGCCGCCTCAGCGACGGCCAGGGGAGCGAAGGGGTTGTTTAACCGGTTCAAAGAGAAGCTCTCCGGCTTTAAGGAGGCCCTGTCTGCCAAGGTCGCTGAGAAGGTTTCAGCCAAGGGCTCGAAGGGAGCAGCACAGCCAGAGGAGATCGAGGCAGAGGATAGGTCTGCTCTGGAGGCTCCGGATGCCGGCAGGAAGGGTTCGAAGGCAAAGGAGCCCAAAATGGGAGCATCTTCTGGATCTGCTAAGGGCGAGCCCTTGGCTAAGCCCTCGGATAATGGAGAGGCCAAAAATAAGAAAGGCAGATTCTCATTCCTGCAGAAGGCCAAGACCCTGGTCTTCGAGCAGGAGATAATCTTAGAGGAGAAGGATCTGGAGGAGCCCATGTGGGCATTGGAGATGGCCCTGATGGAGAGCGATGTCGCCCTTCCGGTGGCTGAGGAGATCGTAAGAGAGGTCAAGTCCGATCTGGTTGGGAAGAAAAAGAAGATCGGTTCAGATACCGGCCAGCTGGCTGAGGACTCTCTTAGAAATGCGCTGATAACCCTTCTATCCAAGAACCACCTGGACTTCGATGAGTACATCCGGGCGAAGGATAAGCCGGTCAAGATCCTGTTCGTGGGAGTGAACGGCACCGGTAAGACGACCAGCATCGCCAAGGTGGCAAAGTATCTCATGGATCAGAGCTACTCTGTGGTCCTTGCCGCTGGCGATACCTTCCGGGCGGGAGCCATTGAACAATTAGAGGTGCATGGCAACAATCTGGGGCTGAAGGTGGTCAAGCACAAGACGGGCGGAGATCCGGCAGCGGTGATATTCGATGCCATCGAGTATGCCCGGGCCCATAACAAGGATGTAGTCCTGGCGGACACGGCTGGCAGGCTGCATACTAACATCAACCTCATGGATCAGATGAGAAAGATCGTCCGGGTTACCACCCCCGATCTGCTGATATTCGTGGATGAGGCAATAGCAGGCAACGATGCCGTTGAGAGGGCGCGGCTGTTCAATGAGTCAGTGCCCATCGATGGATCGATCCTCACCAAGACGGATGCCGACGCCAAGGGCGGATCTGCCATATCCATCGCTTATATAACCGGCAAGCCGGTGCTCTTCCTTGGCGTGGGACAGACCTATCCCGACCTGGTGAAGTTCGAGCCCGAGTGGCTGGTGAATAGACTGATGGGTGAGGCAGAGGCATAAATTCTCGATGATACAAGCCACCTCTGAGCTGATCAGGGCAGCGGCCACCTATGAGTCCCTTCCCAGCTCCATAAGTGCCGCTTCCCTGCAGCTGTAAGCCTCTACCATATCCGGGTCGATCTGGATGGCCTTCTGGGCAGACGATAACGCCAGATCGTACTCCGACCGGTTGATCAGTGCATTGCAGCGGTTGCACCAGGCCTGGGCAGAGTGGGGATCGATCCCGATTGCTCGATCGTATGCTGCCACCGCCTGATCATGCCTATTCAACTGAAAGAGCACATTTCCCTTATTGATCCAGGCCCTGGCATCTTCACCATTCAGCTCCGTGGACCTGTTGGATGCCTCCAGCGCCTCCTCGTATCTTCCCAGGATGTACAGGACTACGCCCCTATTATACCAGGCCTGGAAATTTTGCGGCTCGATATCGGTCACCCTGTCGAAGGCGATGAGGGCTTCTTCGTACTTGCCCTGCTGGGTTAGAGCAACCCCCTTGTTGTACCAGGCTCGGGCATAATCCGGATAATCCTGGATGTAGCGGTCAAACTCCGCTATGGCCTCATCATATCTGCCCTGCTCGGCCAGGTCTATGCCCTTATTGTAGCAGCTTATGCCTTCCTCATCATGCGAAGCGGGTGCACAGAAGCCCGATTGAGCTATGAGTGATATCTGCATTAAGATAACGCCAGAAACCAGGATACAGATAAAACTCCCTTTAAAGATCATTCCTCCTCAAGGATGTCCATTCTGCATATCTGAAGAAAAAGATTTTGGAGGCCCTTATTGCTCTCCTTTCCCTCAGTGCGACGGGAATAGATGCCGTCTCATGATTGTCTTGTAGGCAAAAGCGAGCAGTAATCCTGCTATGAAACCTCCAATGTGAGCCCAGTAGGCCACACCACCGCCTTCTGCCACCGCTCCCAACGAGGCCACACCGCTGAATAGCTGGATGACGAACCAGACGGTGATGAAGAGCAGCGCTGGTATCTTGGTGATTCGGTAGAAGAATCCGAAGAATATAAACAGGCGTACAGTGCCCGTGGGCAGGAGGACGAGGTACCCGGCCAGAACCCCAGAGATCGCCCCGCTGGCCCCCACATTGGGGATGATTGAGGAGGGGTCAGCAGCAATCTGGGCGGCTGATGCCGCAAGGCCGCAGAGCAGATAGAAGATGAGATAGGGGATGGGGCCCAAGAGGTCCTCCACGTTATCGCCAAATACGGCCAGAAAGACCATATTGGAGAGGATATGCAATATGCCCGCATGGATGAACATGGAGGTGAAGAATGTTGAATATGGTGGCAGCATGCTGCTCTGGACGCTTGTGACATCGGCAGGCACCAGGCCGAAGGTATTGAAAAAGGAATTCAGTCCCTGTGATCCATCTGTGATCAGAATATAGATCTCATAGATAAAAAAAAGGACGTTAATTGCCACTATCACTGCCGTAACTATCGGAAAGCTTCGGCGCGGTATGATCTCCTCTGTGCCCACCGGTGCAAACATCATTCACCTCAAATTATCTTATCCTGTACTCTCTCAGGCTCTTGTGCTCACAATCAAATTACCTGTCAATATACTTATCCTATGCATCGAGTATGGACAACTCCTCTCCCCAAAAAACTGCCTTTGAGGACATCCATTCGATGGTATCCGATCAGCCAATAGCAAAAGATAAATAACTCTCTAGACGAACCAATACCTATGGCCAATATGATCAGAACGACCCTATTGCTGGCCGGTCTGACAGGAATTTTGCTGCTGATCGGCGGCTACTTTGGTGGAAGAGGTGGCATGCTCATAGCCCTGATCTTCTCCATTTTGATGAACTTTGGAACCTATTGGTACAGCGACAAATTGGTCTTAAAGATGTATAAAGCCCGCGAGCTCACAGTAGCGGAGGCTCCGGAGCTCTTCGGCATGGTGGAGAATCTGGCCGCCAACGCTGGCCTTCCCATGCCCAGGCTTTATATAGTCGATAATCCCATGCCCAATGCCTTTGCCACGGGCAGGGATCCCAAGCACGCAGCAGTCGCCGTTACCACTGGGATCACCAGGATCCTAAATAGAGACGAGCTGGCAGGAGTGATCTCTCATGAGCTGGCTCATGTCCGGAATCGGGACACTCTGATCAGCACCATAGCGGCTACCCTTGCCGGAGTGATCACATTTATGGCCAATATGGCCCAGTGGTCGCTGATCTTCGGCGGTGGGGACGATGATGGCCCCAACCCCCTGGGAGTTTTAGCCATGGCCATCCTGGCTCCTTTGGCCGCCACCATCGTCCAGCTGGCGATATCCAGGGGCAGGGAGTTTGAGGCCGATGCCGGTGGAGCGAAGATAAGCGGCAAGCCCCTCTCCCTGGCCAGTGCCCTGGCCAAGCTGGAGTCGGGCAATAATGCAGTGCGTTCGGACGTGAACCCATCCACTGCTCATATGTTCATCGTCAATCCCCTCAAAGGAAAGGCAGTGGCGTCACTCTTCTCCACCCATCCCAGCACAGAGGAGAGGATCGCCCGGCTCAGATCCATGTAAATCAAGTGATTAAGACTGGTATCGACAAAAAGGCTTATAACGATTTTTACTCGGCCGATATTGATTCTGCCGGTGGGGAGGCGCTTTTCAGGGCATCCTTTGCCCTTCGACCGCACAAAGCGCAGATCCCCTCCAGATCAAAGCTCGATCCGATTACAGTGAAGTTCGCCTTGCTGGAGACATTTTTCACCAATTTCTGCATTATCGGGTCCATCCAATCGGTGACGCTGCCGCACTGAAGGCAGACCAGGTGCGCATGGGGCTCTGTATTGGGATCATACCTGGTTTGAGATTTAGGCAGGTTCAACTCACAGATCAGGCCGGTCTTTTTTAGAATTTTTATTGTGGTGTAGATGGTGGCCAGGCTTACGGTAGGATGGGTCTTCTTGACTTCCTGATAAGTCTTCTGTGCTGAAGGATGCTCGTGATTGCGCAGTATGTATCTGCTGATGGCTATTCTCTGGGGAGTGGCTCTATAGCCGCTGTTGCGAAATGTCTTTATGATGGTTGAGTCCAGGCTGTCTGCACTGATCATAGTAATTATTAGCTAATAATCACTCTTAAATAAACATATCCCCCACTGGAATTCAGGGCAGAGAAAGGACTGATTGGTTTGGGAGGTGGGCAGGATCAAACCTCGCGGGCTATCTCCAAATAAAGTGTGTGAGTTCATCTAGGATTTAGGGCAAGAACAGCTGCACCAGCGAGATCCCTGTCCGATCTCAGGTGGAGCTCAAGTGGCATCATAGCTGCAAATTCTGCCAAATGGAAGAGTATTGAAGAAACTGAAAGGCTTCATCTAACAGAACCAAATATATATGATAGAGAGGAGTTATTAAATATGTGCGAATCAGATAGATCCGGCCCCTCGAGGGGATTTGAGCATAGCGGTTTTCACCATATGAGCTACCATATGGGCGACAAAGGTGGCTTCCCATTGATTGGAGATAAGTTCCCTTCCATGGAGGTCAAGACCACCCATGGCATGGTCAAGTTGCCAGATGCATATTCCGGAAAGTGGTTAGTCCTTTTCAGCCATCCTGGGGACTTCACCCCGGTCTGCACCACTGAATTCGTGGCCTTCCAGAAGATGAGGAGCGACTTCGATAAGCTGAACTGCGAGCTTATCGGCCTTTCTGTTGATCAGGTGTTTGCTCATATGAAGTGGACCCAGTGGATCAAGGAGAACCTGAAAGTGGAGATCACCTTCCCCATAATCGCCGACGACCTGGGCAAGGTGGCCATGAGGCTGGGGATGATCCATCCTGGCAAGGGCGCCAATACCGTCAGGGCGGTATTCATCATCGATCCTGAGGCCACAATTCGCCTAATACTCTTCTATCCCCAGGAGATAGGAAGGAACATGGGCGAGATCATCAGGGCTCTTGAGGCGCTGCAGGTCGTGGACAAGAATAAGGTAGCAACTCCCGCAAACTGGCCCAACAACGATTTCCTCGGCGACCAGGTGATCGTGCCCCCTCCGGCGGATGAGAAGGCTGCTGCCGGCAGAAAGACAGGCGGCGGCATGGTCTGTGAGGACTGGTGGTTCTGCCATAAGAAGTTGTGAGCAGACAATTGATGAGGTTGAAAATCAAGGTGATTTTATATGGCTGATAAGAAGAAATACACCCTGCCCGAGCTGCCCTATGCTGGCAATGCCCTGGAGCCCCATATCACCCAGGCCCAGCTGGTGCTGCATCATGACAAGCATCATGCCGCCTATGTGAACGGCGCCAATGCCATACTGGAAAGGCTGGACAAGGCGCGGGAATCCGGATCGGACATCGATATGAAGGCCACGCTAAAGGAGCTCTCTTTCCAGGCGGGGGGCCACGTGCTGCACAGCTTATTCTGGGCGAACCTCGCTCCCGCCTCCAAAGCGAAGAAGGAGCCTGAGGGCGCTTTAGCCGAGGCCCTGAAAAAGGAGTTCGGATCCATTGAGCGCTTCAAGAAGGAGTTCACCACTGCTGCTGTGAGCACAGAGGGCTCCGGATGGGCGGCCTTATCCTGGTGCGGCATGACCGGCAGGCCGATCATTATGCAGATTGAGAAGCATAATGTGAACGTCTATCCCATGTTTCGCATCCTCATGGTCCTGGATGTCTGGGAGCATGCCTACTACCTGGACTACAAGAACGAGAGGGCCAAGTTCGTTGAGGCCTTCTGGAACATCGTGAACTGGGATGAGGTAAACCGAAGGCTGGAGGCAGTAATTAAATAATCACCTCCTTTCACCCTTTTTTTGGGCAGAGTCCTGAAAGCCTGGCATTTTATCATGAAATTTGGCCCTGTGCAATTAGCCATTCTTCTAGCTGAAACCTTCTGCTCGCGGATGACTGAAAACAAAGGCCTTAAGATGAAGGAAGGCATTGACACATTCATGGAGTCGGTTGAAGAGAGGGCAAAAATGCAGCTTTTGGCGATTGAGATGGCCTACAACATCAAGATCCGGAACAAAGATGATGTCGCCAGGATAATTGCCGCCAGCAGCAGGGATAAATCGGATGTCTTGATGGCATGCTCATCCATCAGCACCTGGATTGCCAGAAACGGCATATCTGGAGAGACTGTGCTTCCCATCGATATTGTGATGCAATCCATGAAGGCGGTCAATGACAACGATAGAGGTTGACGGCAGACGGATCGAGGTGCCTTCTGGCTTCTCAGTTAAAGAGGCTCTGGAGAAGCTCGGATATAATATCACATTGCATCCTTCCGACAAGGGATTATTCATGCCCTGCCAGGTGGGAGGATGCTGGGCCTGTGCCCTGAAGATAGATGGAGAGGCTAGGCCGGCCTGCACTGCGCAGGTGCAAGAGGGAATGAGGATAAGGACTGCAGCGCCCATGGGGACGCCTCGCAGGATGGTGGCAGGCTTCATGGGCCATAAGACGGGAGGCGTGGGCACACCATGGTGGCTGGAGAGCGGCCTGGGCTTCATAGAAGCGGTCTGCTTCACCTCAGGCTGCAACCTCTGCTGCCCCCAGTGCCAGAACTGGCGGTATGCCTTTATGGATGCAGGCGAGCTCCTCACCCCAGAGGAGGCGGCGGAGAGGATGAATGAGACCAAAAAGCAGTGCGGCGTGGAGCGCATAGCCATCTCCGGCGGGGAGTGCACCCTCAACCGGCCGTGGCTGATCTCTTTCATACGTCTCCTCCGGGAGCAAAACCCAATCGCTCGGATTCATGTGGATACCAACGGCACAATTTTGACCGAGGACTATATCGATCAGCTGGTCGGAGCAGGCATGACCGACATTGGCATCGATCTGAAGGCCCTTAGGATATCCACCTTCATGGAGATAACCGGCCTTTTGGATGAGGGGCTGGCGACCAAATATCTGCAGACCGCCTGGGAGGCGGTGAAATATCTGCACGACAGCCATCCCCAGGTCTTCTTGGGCATCGGCATCCCATTCAATGAGGAACTGATCAGCATATCAGAGATCCAGGAGATGGCGGAGAGAATCGTCAGCATCGATCCCTGGATTCAGGTCTGTGTTCTGGACTACCGGCCGGAGTTCAGAAGGTCGGATCTGGTCCGGCCCAGCCACTGGAAGATGCTGGAGGTCCATTATATTCTTAGAGACTGCGGTCTGCAGTCCGTCGTCTGCCAGACGGAGCGGGGAAAGATAGGGCCAGCGGGAAGGCTCCTAGGGTGATGATCGAGAGCAGATAAAATGGGTTTCGATCGGAAATCTTTTCAAGAGCTCTGGCAAGCTTCTCTGGGGACAGAACAGGCAGCCTAGGCATTTGCTTCGACAGTTATGGTGGCTTCGATCTGATCTTCCTCCACCGGTATATCTATGCCTCTGGCGGCGAGGCTTTCGATATATGCTTCGATTGCCTCCTTTGCCATCTCTAGTGCTTCCTCGATGGTATCGCCAAAAGTCAAACAACCAGGAAGAGAGGGAACGATCACCGTGTAGGTTCCGTCAGTCTCCAGCCTGATCATAATCTTATAACGAAGCGTTCTCATCTGATCTGTATAATTGTGAAATGATAGTATTTAATTCTGCGGGGAGCGTATCATTTTTTTGTGTAGAGTCCAGAAATTATTTCGCCTATCATCTAGGAATAGACAAAAGACAAAAGGACTTTCCTATACTCTTCAAGCCCACATTCCGCACTTCAACTTCCTAAGTCTAGTATTTCTCTTGATAATGATTCTCCGAATAGAATTATTAATTGAATTATTCGATTAAATTAATATTTTATCCGCTTGCCATGTCGCTCCCATCGAGCATAATCGAGTGCATATTGTGCCACCTCGTATCACAAGGGAAAATCAACTTAATGTCAAATGAATTCAAAAGAACTTTTTATTTAGATTAAAATATTTTCATAAAATAGAATGAATCAATAGCTTCAAAAATACTAGATCCCAAACTCAAAGTGCGGAATGTGGGTTCAAGCCAAAATTATATTTTATCTTTGTGATCCAAGCTCACGAACATAGTACTATATCTTGGGGTTTCCAGGAGCCATTTGAGCCAATACATTCTTTTTTTTTGGAGGCGCCTTTTTGCATTGAGCATAAGCCCGAGAGACATATGGCCTTTTGCTCCAGATATCGTGTCCTCCTCTATCATTGCATCGAGAAGCCACAGAGTTCCACGGTACTCGACCCTCTCATTAGAGGCAGCTTTGCGCAGGCCCATCTCCTGTGAGGAGAGTGGCAAACTCTTGTATTGCCCAGCTATCAGAGCAAAAGGGTCCAAGCGGCCAGAGGAGATCCACTCATCCTATGGGTCGCAGCCTTTTCGCCCCATTTACGCGGCCAAGAACATGCTCAATTTAATCCATTCTTCATCTGTGGCTTAAAATTTAGAATAGTTTTGTTTGTCGAGATTTGTTTACTCCTTTATCAATTTCAAATTTTGTGTTATTATTTTCTTTGTGCGTATATAAAAATTCACCATTAGGATCATGCTGTCTGAATCGCTCCTTAGCTAATTTTATACTGCGAACTGCATAGCAATACACGCATCCGTGAGGGCAAGTGTCGTAATCTCCGATATCTTTTGACTCGTAACAACCGCAATCACGCCTATTTCCATTAAGTTTAGCACGAATTGGAGATCCACCCATCTTTGATAACCTACGAGCATCGATACAACGAGCCTCTTTAACTCCTTGAGCTAGAAACTGCTTCTGGGAGCACATAGTTAATTGCATTTCATGACTATGTGCAATTTCAGCCATTAATGATGCAATTTCTATTTTCTTTTCATCTGCTGGATCTTCCCATTTGAAACCGGTTAATTCGGAAGCCTTGTTCAAATTAATTAAAGTTTTCTTGTATATTTGTGCAAAAGAAATTACAACCTCATTCGTCGTGCCTTCTAATTCTTGAGCCAATGTCTCAAAATTATTTAAATGAAAATCAAATGACGTCAATGAGGTAATAATTATGGGATCATAGCGCCAAACAGCCACATGAGGGCCAAATCTTTCTGCAATCATCTTCATATAATTAACAGATTTCTTTCTTTTTGTAACAAATGTTTCAAGTTCACGTGGATAATCATGTATCGTGTATTGAACTGTAAAAGGGTAACCCTTCTGATGAATAACATTTAACTTATCCATGAAGGGGCCGAGATCTTTTGTCCAGAAAACAAATCCATCCACATCTTCACGCTTCAAGCTTATTTTGATCACTTGTTTCGTGTTATATGGATTCACCATCATGCAATAGCCTGCATCAAGCCGGTTGGCAAACCACTCCCCATAAAATCTTGGTATATCTGTTTTATAACTAGCTGAAATGATCATATTGACCTACCGTCCCAATAAGATAGAAGACATCACCATCTAGCCTGGGTTCAATTCCATTATTAATAATTTGCTTCCAGAAGTCGTTGACTTGATCGATTTGCCCGATATCTATATCCATCTTGAAATTCACCTTTTCAGCATCATGTCTTGTGAATGTTCTTTTTAGGTTTTGAGATGGATAGTTCAATTCTGTTACCGAAATTCTTGCTCTCCTTAGAACCTCAACCAATTCATTTTTAACAATCGGTTCATTACGATCAATTAAAATAATCTTTGATCCCTTCTTGGCGTTGAATGCTATCGTATTAAACAATTTTTGAAATGAATTTAGTTTTATTTGATCTTTGCAGATTTCGGAAAACACATAGCTCATTATGAAAATATCAATTTCCTTAATTGGCCCTAAGCCATTTCCATTTTCTATTGTATTCTCAATATCAATTTTGTTGAAATTTATTTCTAAAAAATTCAATTTTAGATCACATTTTAATTCGATATGCTTCGTTAGCATTTGGCAATAGATCTCCCAATCTTGATTTTGGTCTGCTAAAAATACCTTTAGATTTATTCTTTCCCTTGCTTTTCTTTCAATCCATTTGGCCAAACCTAGAAGCTCAGTTCCAGGGCCACACCCTAGAATCGAGACTTTGATGTGATCATTGTCATAATGTGTTTTCATCAAATGTTGATTTAAAGAAGACCTGTTATTTTCGAAAATATACCTCAAGATATCTGCGTGGCATGGTACAAACTTGCACATATAAAAAAGCTGAGAATAATAATTAGAATAATCTATATATTCATTTTTATAATAAATTTCCGGGAATTTTTCCTGATTTTTTAAATCATTAATCCAATTTTGATCATTAATTGGAATGGATTTTTGATCCATGACTGACTTGATGATGCTGCTAACAGCTTCAAAGTAATTTAGCTTTTCAATACAAGGCTTTGAGGAATGAGATCCGAATTTCCTTGATTGAAGAAATGCACTGTTAGCTTCTGCTTTTCTATTTAGAGCTTGGAGGGCACGACCTTTGCAGTCCCAGGCTTCAGCATAATTTGGGCGAATATTAATTGCCATATCAAAGCATTTGATTGCCTGATCGAAATTTGCCCGTGCTAGCTGAACAATACCAAAATTATGCCATGCAGGCGCATTCCTCTCTTTTAGCTCTATGGCCTTTTCGAAACATTCTGCTGATTGTATGTATTCTTTTATCTCGTAAAGTGCTTTACCTTTTTCATTCCAACTGGTTTCGAGGCTTGAGTTCACATTAATAGCTAAATCATAACAGTCAATAGCTTCTCTAATATACCCTAAAATTTTTAACGATTTTCCTTTATTTAATTGCGCTTTTACGTTCTTTGGATCTGCGGCAATTGCGTTATCAAAGAATTCAATTGCTTTTTCATAAGATTCTCTCTTCAGATAGGATTCACCTATTGCATTTAGGGATTTTGCATCT
Organism: Methanosaeta sp. UBA356; assembly: GCF_002496465.1. Lineage (NCBI taxonomy): Archaea > Methanobacteriati > Methanobacteriota > Methanomicrobia > Methanotrichales > Methanotrichaceae > Methanothrix > Methanosaeta sp. UBA356. The sequence goes on from NZ_DAKC01000060.1 coordinate 17,216, forward strand.
AAATCCCCCCACATTTCAAGAAGTTTTTGAACTATGACTAGGATATCAACTGCAGAGAATGTAGGTTTTTCTTGTATTAAATGTTTTATATATAATTCGAACTTTTTTTCTTTAAGCTCTGAGTATTTTATTAATTTTTCGCTGCAGTCGTGGAATGCCTTTATTATACGACCATCAAGTAGCAATGACTCAGACAAGCCGTATCCCCCCAGAGATGCATCCATAACCCGAAATTTGCCTTCCCATGAATCTAACTTGACATCAATGCCATTTATTTCAGATTCTATTGAATTAGCAATGAAATGCCTAAGGATATTTTTTGTTAAATTATCCAAATCAGAAGAATAAAACTCAAGATGATCCTTTTGTTTGAAATCCCATTCCCATCCCATTGTTCTATAAGAATAACATTGTGGGAACTTATTTAGAATGTTCTTAGAAGCGATTCGATCTCGAGATACAAAATGTGTAATTTCTCTGAATCTCGGTTCGTTCCTAGATGTTTGATTCAAATCGTCTGTATTTCTTTTTATATTTTGAATCTCGATTCTTTCGGTTTTATTGTAGCCACGCCAAGTCCGCGTGTTTTTCCAAATTCCGAATTTTATAGATCCGATTTTTGGATAGTTCGCTTGATCCGGATAATCTGTAGAAATCTCATAGCTTATGACATTGTCCCAGCTGCCACGTGTAATAGAATAGCTTTGATCTTCTACTACCTGTATCTCTGAAATTGAACTCAGATTTTCATCGCATTCTGACGTCTCAAGCCAATATTTTTTCTTTTCATTTTTCGTATTAATATGATAATCTGATACTCGATACTTTTTGCCTTCCTCATCAATATAAATAGCTTCCGGATGAGCATCTCTAAAAATATCGATCGTATTGATGACACCGATTTCTTTGGAGCCTTTTTTTACCGAAATTAATCCTTCTCCAATTTTGGGTCGAAAATTATCGTATTCCCAATAATTTTCTTTAGTATTAATCAACGCACCATATCTGTTCTCTAAACGGTTTACTAATTCTTCTTTTGAAATAGGAATATCATCGAAATATTTATTAAATATTTTTTCAAATAAAAAAATGTCAAGACCCCTTTCTAGTTCGCTGGTAAGCAATTCGTCGCAAGCAGCTATTTCATGTTTCCATTTAATAATTTCAAGATGATTTGGTATGGGTATTGGATGACATTTAGAAATTTGGAAGGCTGCTTCTGGATCCGCAAGAATACTCTCATCATTGGGGGAAGATGTTATCCTCATAATTATTAAGCCTGGTTTGCCGTCTCGTCTTCCGACTCTGCCGATACGCTGCATCATTGCAGCTCTATTTAATGGAATATCTTCCATGATGCAGAGATCTAGTCCTGGAATATCAATCCCCAGTTCAAGGGCATTGGTTGCTAAGAGAGTAAGACCTTTAGATTTATCACTTGAAATTTCTTTTTCTCTTTGTCTTCTTTTTGCAGAGGTTAAATTAGCGTCATATATTTGAACATTCCTGGTACATTCAGATGTTTGTCGTTTAATTTTTCTGCTAAAACTTTTATTTTGAGTGAAAAATATGGCATTCACATCTTTTCCCATCAAATTGTCATCTATTACGAAGGGTATTAGTGATTTTCTTCCTTGACCATTAATAAACAATACATAACGGAGCAATCCATTGGTTAGAGGATTTTTCAAGCACCCTATAAACTCTTGAATAGGAATGCGTTTAATTTGCGTCTTAACAGAGTCTTGGAAATGCTGAATTTCATCGATACTGGTTAGAAATAATAGTTTCTTTGCAAATTCCTTTGCTGATGGGAGTGTTGCAGAAGCGAGAAATATGCCTGGTTTCGGCTTTCCAATAATCTCTTTTTTTGCATACAAGCGTTTTAGAAAATGATGAACATTCGCCCCAAAGACTCCGCTATATAAATGTGATTCGTCAAGAACTAGGCACTCTAAATTACCCAAAAAATCTCTGCTGCTTTCGGACATCAGGCTCCAATGAGCTTTATCTGTTGTAGATATGCGAATTCGAGCATTCCTAAATGCCTCGCTCTTTTCGTGCTTTTTCATAATACGATCTTTCGTAGTCCCTAGCCAAATAGTCCAAGATATCGATTTACCATTAATCTTTATTGTCCCAGCATAAGGAGGAGATTCCTTATCATAGGATACGAGCGAATTTGGATCGGATATTTTCCCCAATCTGTAAGCTTGACCAAAAACAAGAGCTTGAATGGGAAAGCATAATAGAGCAGTGGATAATTCGTTTTTTGTCAAGTGATGAAAGACCCAAAACCAAAAACATAGGCTCTTGCCGGATCCAGTGTTGGTTGTCATGATGAAGTTTTTTGTAGATTCTTGGGTCATGCATGCTTTAATAAAATCAATTTGATGAATAAAAAGACCATTTTCCTTAGCTTTCTTCTCATACATCTCAATAAATTGCTTTCCATCGGCGGATATTTCTATAGTGTCTAATTGCTTGGTATCGGGTAACGGAGTAAAAATCTGGAATGCAGATAAAATATCGTTTTTAAAATAGTCTAATGCATTGGTAGCAATTATCTCGAGAGCTTTATTTTGGGATTGACATTGATTTTCATCGCCGATTTCCGTTTCTCTGCTGCAGAGATCAAGAGATATATGGACTTTTGGTAATATATTATACCCTGTAATGACCTCTCGAGCATGACTATCTTGGTCCGCATCACAACTATCATTTATTTGAGCTTTAATTTGATTATTACCAATATTTGATAAATTAGGTATCCAAGTCCATGTGCTTTCTTGGATCCATCCAGTCATTTCTTCCCAAAAGTTCTTATCAGGAGATTTTAGCAAAAATTTATAAAAAAGTTCTCCTCCATCTAGATTTGATGCTTTTACGCTCCAGATTATTAGTGTTCCTTCTTCTTGGGGGCTAAAATGGTCTGGTTTGAGACTATGCAGCCGGAGGGATGGATTTGGGGGTCTACAACTCGTTTTCTTGGAATCTCTGGATTCGTAGCTCTTATTATTGAAGTGATTGTTATTTGATTCGATTCTTTGTCTTTCTTTCAATTTGATTTCGGACAAAATATATCGTGGCTGGCTTGGAGAATCCAGTGAGGGGAACATAAGAGGTTTTTCTTGTATTAGATTTGATATTTGCTTGATTATATTGAACTCTTTTATTGAACTGCCCTCAACTTTGTTCTTAGATTCATAGCTTATTTCAGCCTTTATTTGGCAAACACCTATGTCGGCTCTGGTAGGTACCCATGTCCATTCATTGGATTTTCTCCAGCTAGTAATTGGACGCCACTCGTTCTTTGTTGATATACTCTTTAACCAAAATTTATAATAAATGATATCCGTTATAGGATCTAAAACCTCTACTTTCCATGTAATACGTTCGCCCGGGATCTGAGGTTCCTTTAAATCGGACTCAAGGCTAACCTGGATTGAGACGAATTTTCTCTCAGAAATATCTGAGTTGAGATTATCTCTAATTTCTGCTATCGACAATAAGGCAGTACTATAAAGTCTCTTGTTTCATATCATTTTCGGTTTCTCTTCCAATGGTAGTTGAATGCAGAAGCTATCAATCCTAACTCCGCCCCTTGCAGTAACCATTTTTATCTCTGACCGTTTCCGTCTGCGAACTCTACTGTAGTGTCCTAAATTATTTCGCCTATCATCTAAGCTTGGACGCATAGTCCAGGATATGAAATCAAACAAGACGAAGTTCGCTATATCCTTCGTCATAACCGCAAAGGGGTAGCCACAGAAGAGATTGCGCGAGATGTCAAGTTCTCACAAAGAAGAGTCCAGCAGATCATTAGAGAGTATAAGGATATCGGGCATGAACCAGTCTTGGGCGAAAAAGTTGGTCGCCTCCGCAAACCCTTCACTGAGAAAGAGACCGAGGTCATCAGAGCAGCCCATGCTCGCGGGACATTAATGGGGATTGGATAACAGGTAAAAGGTATTTATCATTGGAAGAGTAGAGTAGAACCTGGATACAGGGTCAATGTGAAATTGCAGTAGATATGGCACGCTATCGTGTTTTCTGCACTGCAAAATGCTGCTCGTATTGGGGCCGAATCCCAAAATTTAAGCCTCGTGAAGATGATCTCATGAGTATGATAATTCCCGAGAGCGGCCAGTCTTTTGCCGGAAGGAAAAGGAGAATAGCATTCGCCTCCCTTCTCTTGATCTTCGTCCTGTTCTTTTTAGTGTCAATTCCAGGTGCCTGTGCCCAGGAATATGTGGCTCGTGACCTGACCATAGAGCTTGAAGACGGCATCAAGACCGATGCCCAGCTCACCCTGCCAAAATCTGGTACGGCCCCCTTCCCCGGGATTCTTCTCCTCCAGGGCAGCGGGACAATAGACATGAACGAGTACCTGCCCCCAGAGGTCACGGGATCGGATGAGCCTTCCAGGCCATTTCTGCAGATAGCCGAGCACCTCTCGTCTCGAGGCATTGCCGTCCTGCGGTTCAACAAGCGGGGCGTGGGCCTGAACGGCACCATCCTCAATACCAGCATTGTGGCCAACTCCACCTACCAGAGCTATAAGAGCGATGCCGAAAAGGCGCTGGCGATCCTCAGAGCCCAGCCGGAGGTGGACAAGAACGATATAACCCTCCTCGGCCACAGCGAGGGGGCCATCGTAGCTCCCAGGATTGCCCGGGAAGATGCAGAGATCCGGAAGATGGTATTATTGTCCGCACCGGCGGGGAATCTGAGGGATAATCTGCAGTTCCAGCTATTGGCCAGGCCGCTGCTCTATGCAGAAGAGGTGATAGACAGCAACCACGATGGCCTCCTGACCATAGCCGAGGTAGAGGCGACCATGGGAACGCCGGGCGAGAGTCTGGCCCCGCTTCAGGCTATAGGATTGGTGATGTGGAACAATACGACCGAAGAGCACCAGTGGCATTCGGTCATAACCTCTGACCGGAGGGGCAACCTCAGCATCAGGGGCGACCTGGAGCCTCTGATCAAAAAGCAGGTCCAGCCCATGCTCTCCAATGAGTCGGTCAAGGCCAGTCCCTGGCTGGCATCCTACTTCGCCCTGAACAACACCACGGACATCATAGGCGATGTATCTGCCAGCATCCTGATCCTCCAGGGAGAAAACGATACCCAGATCCCTGTCCGGGAGGCCAGGATGCTGGAAGAGAAGCTGATGGAGGTCAACCACCCTGATCACACATTGATCGTCTATCCGGGGCTAGGTCACAGCTTCCATCCGTTGAAGAACTGGATTCAGCCTCTGGGGCCGATGGAGGAGGCCGTGCTGGAGGACCTCTATGCATGGCTGACGAGCCCGGATAGAAGGATGAGGGAGGGCGCTGGCTGAGGTGAGACCCTGGTCTTATGTGTAGAAAGGAGTGAGCCTTAAGTTGGCTTTTATCTATCGAGTGGCTTGGGATAATTGCGACGGAGAGGTTGGTCGAGCCAGCCATTTTTTTTCTCTTCCGTCCAAACCCAGGAACTGTATCATCCTCTGGCCTTGATGGCATGAATCGCATTATATGCCATTTTCTCTCTTCACCACAGATTTCACCCTTTTCATCAACCGGTTCAGATGATATAAAGCGAACATTATCAATGCCATGCCAAGGACCTGCATCCAGGAGAGGGTATCGTGCAAGATGAGATAGCCGAAGACCACTGTCACCACTGGAATAAGGTTCAAAAAGGCCGAAACCACCGTTGCTCCCAGCCTTCTGGTGGCATAAATATAAAAAATGTAGGCGAAGCCGGAGCAGAAAACCCCTAGAAAGAGCAGATTAGCAAATACCGGCAGAGAGATCTCGGATATCGCGGGCCATCCATCGATCTCCGGGATGATGAGGGGAATAAATAGAATTATGCTGACTGTTGATTGAGCAGCGGTTAAAGCCAGGCAGGGGTAATTCTCAGAGAGCCTTCTATTCAGCAGGGTGTAAAATACCCAGCAGATGATCGCTCCCATGACCAGCAGATTGCCGAAAAACCTGGCAGATGATAGATCCACCTTCCCATCGACTGTGACCACCAGAGCCACCCCAATGGTGGAAAGGATCAAGCAGAGAATCATCTTCCAGGTGACCTTCAGACGGAAGAGCATAGCTTCGGCAAATAGGGTGAATATGGGAAGGGCGGCCACGATCATCGAGGCATTGGATGCCGTGGTATACAGAAGCCCGGTATTCTCCAGGGAAAAGTACATCACTATTCCAAAGAAGCTGGCGAGGACGATATATCCCATGTCCCTTCGACCTATTTTGAATGAGGTCCTGGTAAAAAGAACAAGCATTATCAGAGTCGATGCAGCGATGATCTGCCTGAAGAATGCTATCGATACAGGCGGAATCTGTGACAGGACCACCTTGGTGCTTATAAAGGAAAAACCCCAGAATAAAACATCCAGGATTATGAACAATACCGCCAATTGATACTCTTTCTGCCCGCCCATTAAACCTCTCAATTATAATGGATCCTCACGATTTGGCGTGGGTAAACTTGAATTGGAGATTCTCTGTGTCTTTTGTGCTTCTGTGGTGAACCGTGGTGCACTGACCCAACCACAGGGACGCAAAGGAACTGTGGCTATATTCTCTGCCGGACCTCATCCACATAATTCAGCGAAGAGCCATTATAATATTGTTGGCTCGGAGGATTCAGCCCCAATTGACCGCAAAATCCCTCATTCTTCACCTGCAGTATCCCCTGAATTGCAGGATGCCACCTGGATTATAATCCTTTCCTTTCAGCATTGATCGACCGGTAGACGGCGAGGAGGAAGCCGTAGAGGGTAGGGCCAACTATCACCCCGATGATTCCAATGACAAATATGGGTGCGGTATAGGCGAGCAGGGTGAGTATGGGGTGTATCCGGGAGCTCATCATGGCCAGGTGTGGGCGGATAACGTTTTCAGGAATTACCATCAGCACCACCGTTCCAAATACCAGGAGGATCAGGCAGCGGAAAAGGTCTCCCACGATCAGATAATAGACTGCTATGGGAATGAAGACGAACGGCGGCCCCAGCAGGGGCAAGAGGGTGAATACCGCCACCACCACCCCCATCAGAAATGGATAGGGGATGCCTAGCAATGAGAAGCCAATCGCTGCCATCACACCGCTGAGCATGGAGGTGGAGAAGTATACGGTAAAGAGAGTATGGTAGATGCTGTAAAGCTCATCCAGAAATCGCCTGACAATACCCTGCTTTTCCTGGGGGACCAGATCCACCGCCTGATCAATAAAAACCTTGCCGTCTATGAGCAGATAATAGGTGAAGAATACCACCACGATCAGATGGGCAAAGAGAATGGGCAGGTTGGAGCCAAAGGCGGTGAGCTCACGCTGCAGAATGGGAAATACCCAGGTGGCGAACGCTATGGGAATGTCGCTTATCTCCTGCGCATAACGCAGAGCGATCTCGATTATGGAGTTGTAAAGCCAGGCGGGGATAAAGCTCTTGGACCAGGCATCGATCTCATTGATGGTCTTATCAATCTCCACATCTGATATGGCCCCTGATGACTGCAGATAGGACAGCTCCACCAATAGGGCGCTGGTGATCCCCAGAATCAGGGAGAGGATGAGGATGAAGACCAGCATTATGGATAAAAATGAGGATATCTGCTTTCTTTTAGTCAGCCTGAAGAACAGGGCATAGAGGGGCTTGAGAAGAAAAACGAGCACCACGCTCAAGAGGATGGTTGTCAGGAAGTTTAAGGTCAGGTAAAGGGTGAGAAGGATTATCAGAAAGACGAAAATTCCCGCCCCTATGTCGAACCTCCGCCCAAGATTCATGCTCTCTTCTCCTCCTTTTTACGGCATAAGCCTTTCTATGTTTTTTCATCTGATCAGCCGAAAGGATGATGATGGCCGCCAGTAATCTTCTTTGAGATGTCTTGCAGAGAGGGGAAGATCAATGGGATACGATATAGCACTGGGCATGGCCTGGGAGGAGCTGAAAGGACTCGGGCTTCCATCCAGCAATATCATTTCACTGTTCCAAGACAGATATGAGATTAAGCAGGCGGAAAGGGAGGTTCTCTTCCTGCCCAGTCGCCGCCAGGCTATTGAGACGGTATCGGTGCTCCTGCTCCATTATCTGATCGGCAGATCGAAAAATGGTTACGAACCTGCAGGAGAATGGATATCCATCAAAGAGACCTATGGAGGAAAACTCTTCTGCTCCAATTTCTCCCGCCGGGCAATCAGGCCGCTTGCAGAGCGATTCAGTCAGAGCCCGGAGGAATTGGTCAGGACCTTGCAGGATGATTTTGCCGGCAGGATGGTGGAGGGGGCGGATGTGGCAGTGGAGGTGGAGACCTTTCCCGGCGTCATTGTCCGAATCCTTTTTTGGAGGAGCGATGAGGATCTGCCAGCAGATGCAACGATGCTCTTTGATCGCGCACTGGCCCAGATCCTAACCATGGAGGATTTGACGGTCTTGCTGACGATTCTGGCAGATGATGTCCTGGAGGGCTCCGAGCAGTCTTCGCAATGATGCAAAACCCGGATTGAAAAGATTTTAGGGAAGGCCGGTTATAACGTCGGGGTGTAGGGGCAGAGAAGA
>NZ_DAKC01000036.1:0-9402 GCF_002496465.1 Methanosaeta sp. UBA356
GCGAGCAGGGCTGAATAGTTACTTTCTCGATACATTTGTTCACATAATACTCATCGTTGTGGCATGCCTCGCAAGTAAAATCCCATGTATGCCAGCAACAGCCCGTTTTGATCCTGCCGCAGCCTTCATCCCAACTCTTATCGCATCCTACAAAACTATCTGGACAGTCATCAATAACAATTGAGACATTACCGAAGGCCTCTGGAATCGCGTCATCCGCTTTGGAGATGATATGCGACCAGTCGGAATTAAATGTGTAATCATCGAGGACTTTCGCTGTGTATGTCAGAGTGCTGTTTGTCTCATCAAACTGGGGCGAGGTCAGCTCCGCCACGACTACATCGCTCTCGTTCTCTCCCTCCCTGAGCATCACCGCTGCATTGGGTGGGTCTATGGCACCAAAGCAAAATCCATCGAGGAATTTATCCATTGGTGCGAACCCACCTACTCGTTCAGGACGGTCTGAGAAGTAAATGGTATATGGCACCACGCCAGTGATGGTTAGCGTGTAGTTTCCTGACTCATCCTTTACAAAGGTGCCACCAGTCCCCTCCTGAATGAAGATGAATGTCGTCCGATTCATTTCCGTCTCATTCAATTCCATCTCATCCAATTCTGTCTCATTCGCGGCCATCTCCGCGCAGGACACAGCACCAATAAAAGCCAAAGAGCATAGTGCTGAGACCAAAATCGCCAATTTCATGTGACGCATTTGTTTACCTCAAAATGTAAATCCCGTCTGGCAACAATATAAACTTAGCCCCCAAAAATTTCAGGCGAAAGATCAGACACCCCAAAATTTTTCTGTTTTTTCATTTCAGTGACGATTTTTTATCCATCCGTCAAAACGATGTTCGACAGAATAATTATCCAATATATGCGTTCTTGGATCCATCTGACCAAAAAACATATAACCCTTTATTGTTAATTATTTAACATTACATTATAGGCTATATGGGGTTTGGGGATTATGATAAAGATCGGGATCGAGGTTAGCCGCAGAAAGTTGCTCTACGACCTCCTGGATAATCCCGGCCGGTACTTCTTTATTCTATCCGAAGGCGGTCGGGCAGCACTATGCATTCAAACCTGCGATTTTCAAGGAGATGACATAAATACGCATATCATTAATGGTTTCGCCTTAAATAAGGACAGCAAGCTATGCCCTATTTTTGATGATGGGATCAACGATTCCATTTTGAATGGCTGCAAATGGGAGAGGCGAACTCCTGACGGAAGGGATTATCCCATATCCTCTAAACTGGAGGATACTCTCTGCCGACTGCCAGACCTGATGTACTGGATTATTTCAAAGGTCCTGACTGGCGGCCGAAATCTGGTCATATATCACCCAAAGATCAATGCATAATGGTTCGCCAAGGTTAATTCTAGATTCAACCGATTAAAATATATGCTCCGGAGCCAAGGGTGCTTGCAGGAAGATGAAGATCAAATGGCTGCAAAAGGTAAAATGCACCTCATTCCTCTCCGGATAAGTTGGAATGCTGCAGTGCAGTGTTCTGTTATAATCTGCCTCCTGGCGGCAATCCAATCGCCCTTGATAGGCTGTGCAGGGGCATCTCAAGAGGATCTGCTGGACCGAATTGCCGCTTCACCCGACCCGACTTCTCCTATTGTCAATTCTTCGCTTAATGGATATTCTTCGTCGCATCCCATATTATTCTATTCACCCATCGCCAGCAGGACTCAGGTGCTCAGCAAGGGCTTTTCTGGCACATCCCTGCATCACTCTATCCAGTCAGCGCATGAGATCTCAGGATCATCGGAGTATACAGTCTCGGAGAGAAGCTATCAGGAGGGAGATTCGACACGTATCAGCTCCAATTCCATTGGTATGAGGATCGACGAGACTGTAACCGAAGGCAAGGTCAGCATTGGTGCGTTTCAGGCTGATCTCTCCTCTCAGGATGGCACGGATTTGGAGAGCAGCAGAAAAACGAGCAATCCCTGGAGAGACCCGGCCCTGATGATGGAAGAGGAATACATCGGCACATTTCACATATCAAGGAATATGACCATAAAGAGCAATTATATAATTCAGGGAGAAAACTACAGCTGGCTGGGTTATGACAGCGTTTATTTGAGATTCATTCCATCAAAGCCAGTGTCATTCAGCGCAGATGAGATATTCAAATGCCTCAAATGCAGCTGAAATTGAGCAGATCCGAATTCCGCAGATCAAAAGAAGATGAGAATCGAGTATCGTTATCGATCTCGATCCCAATTAAAAAATTTCGATGCAGCCTGAATGGCCTCACATGCTCAGGCTTATAGGCACTAAAACCTGATCGATCAGATAGACGACGCCATTGCTGTACCTCTCGGATCCCGATACCCTGGCCATGCTCACATAGCCTGTGGCGGAATCTACTGCCAGAGATTCTCCCTGCAGGGTTTTGGCGGAGCCGGATTCGGTCATATTGATGAGATCCTTTGCCTCAACCATATGATAGCCAAGCAGGTCTATCATTCCCATATCCTGCTTTTTGATCGAATCGACAGTGGACTTGGCGGCATCAAATGCCTCATCACTGGGAGCGAAGATGGTAAATGGCCCTTCTCCCAGGGTGGTGATTCCCATAAGCCCCTGGCCATTCAGCCTATCCTCCAGCCCTTCAGCGACAATGGCAGAGGCAAAATCCTTTGCACCCAGATTCTCTGCTGCCTTGGCCGCGCCAGCCATCGAGCTCTTTTCAGGCATGAGCACCTTGTCGATTACATAGATGACACCGTTATCGTATTGAATGCTCTCTGTTACATTGGCCCCATTCACCATCAGACCATCGGTGCTGTTGATGCTGAGGTTCTCACCCTGCAGAGTCCTTGCGCTATCAATATCGGAGATATTCACAAAGGAACCGCTGTTCCAGACCGCATGATAGGAGAGAACCCGCTCAAGCTCCGTCTGATTCTCAATGAGGATGTTCATGTCCATGTCGTCAATTGCGGAAAAAGCATCATCGCTGGGGGCGAAGATCACAAAAGATCCGGAATCGAAGAGGAGGACACCCTGATTGTCCAGAGTACTGGCAAAACCCGTGCTTTCAGCCAATTCTGAGAACTCAGTCAGGCCCAATTCCCCGGCAGCATCCAGGACTCCATGGGCAGTTGTATTATTTTGTGCCAGGCATGAACCCATGCAAAGCCATCCCGTAATGAACAACAGACTCAGGAATATCAAATTTTTCCTTGTCATATCATAACCTCCACTCATTTCGCTGGATAGTTTATCAACTGGATAAAAGATAAACCTTCTGCATAAGCCGAAATATTCAATACTGATAGAACGGCTATGCGAGGATGTGTCGCCCGAGAGAGTTATCTTTGCCTTGTTGCTGGTCATGCTCCTGCTTCCATTTACCGCTGCCGGACATGTGCCTCTCATAGGAGGAGGAAATGAGGATATATCCTCTGCCCTGCATATCTCTAATCCGGCTAAATCCTGGGCGGTTTATGCCGTTTTAGAGAACGAAACCGTTCATTATTTCAGCTTTGATGTCAGAGAAGGAGAGAGAATCTATATGGGGCTGCTCAAATCCACAGACCCGGCAGACGAGGGCTTTCTGCCAGACCTTCTCTTGATAGGGCCGGGTATCGGGGTTCAGAGCAGCTCATCCGCCCAGCAGCCTGAGGGCAACACCTCCCTCGAGGGCGCCGTTCTTCTTGAGAATTCTGCTATTCCCAAGAACATAATCCTTCCTGAAAGCCTTAAGGATCTGGGTGCTCTTGCAGCCGATGGAAGGGAAGGAATAGCGACCTATGAGCCCTTTGGGCCCAGCAGCTTCATCGGGCTGGCAGAGATCAACCTCTCTGCCCCTCAATCGGGCCGGTATTATGCCGCGATCTATGAGAACACCAGGAACGGCTCGAATGAAGGGGCATCATTAAGAGCAGCAGAAGCAGATGCGAAAGGAGGCCACTATTGTTTAGTGGTAGGATATCGCGAGGAGTTCAGCTTCACCGACAGGATGATCGCTCCGATCCAGATCGCATCGGTTTACATCTGGGAGGGGCAGAGCATCATTATGATCTTCATTCCCTATCTGGTGGCTTTAATCGCTGGAGGGCTCATATACTGGAGAGGAAGTCGTCGCAGCTTGTTCAGCCTGACGGGGACTTTAGCAGGCTTTCTGTTTCTCGGCACCAGCTCTCTGGTCATAACTCAAATGATCTACAGCCTCAGCCGCGCTCCTTATGGTCCGGAGGTCTATATCACCATGGCCATAATCCTGTTCCATGCTCTCTTGGGAGTGGCATCTATCCGCCTGGCCAGGGGGGAGGCAGGAATTCTGCAGAGATCTCTTCTGGCAGTGATCGGGACTATAGCTCTCCTGGGAGGATCGGGCGTGATACTGGGACCAATGCTGGCCGTATCTGCCAGCTTTCTTCCCACCATTAAGAGATCAGTTCCTGGCGATCTCCTCCAGAAAGCTAGCTGATGTATAATTTTCGGGCTCTGCGCTGAATTGTGTGGGTGAGGTCAGGCAGAGAATATGGCCTCTGTTCCTCTGTGTTTAGGTCAGAGCACCGCGGTTCACCACAGAGGCGAAAAGATACAGAGAATATACGATTAGAGTTCACCCATGATAAATAGCGAGGAGCAAATTTTCACTATGAAGCTATAATGTTCGCGAAAGAGGTGATTTCCCTTTTCTCAGTTCCAACTCTCCAAAAGAAAGCCTCCTCAGGGATTCAACCGGGGAATATTCGAGCCTTTTCGTATCATTTTATCCATTGACCAACCCACTCCCACAAATATATAATAATATTAAAAATATAATAAAAAGAGTTTATTAATCTATCCTCACTTCTCACTCAGATAGTGTGTGAGATTAAAAATAAAAAACAATAAATAATAAAATTTTCTAAAAAATTTAAATATTTCTCTTTTTTAGATATCTTATTATCTATAGAATTTAAATTTTGATAATAATAATTAATATGTACAAAATTTTTAAAAAAATTAATTATGTAAAAAAATAGAAAATGCCGATAAATTGAAGAATAGTAAATTTGTTATATAAATTTATGAGTTTAAAGTTAATTAGATATTATTTATTTTTCAAGAAATTTCACGCTAGATCCGAATAGAATATCAAAATCCTTTAAATGGAACTGGATACTATAAACTATAGGTATGATTTTATTACCCCCTCGAAAAGCCCAGTTTTGTTAACCACTTTATTCCATATACTATACGAATATGCCCCTCTTGCCGCCTATCCTCACCATTTACCAGAGAGAGAATGGTTCTACAAGCTAAATCAGCATTCTAGCTCCATTCATTCACATATACTATAAGATTTAAAGGCTTCAGAGAAAATAATGTAAAAATTTTTATAAACTATTAAACTGACCAAATGCTCTATACTTTATAGACTAAAAAGCTATTTATAAAAATAACAAATTTAAAACTTTCAGGTATCAACCCGATTTAATTATAAAAATATAAGCTATAATTATAATGATTTTACATAATTTGCAAATGTTTTATAACGTTATTTATTTATAATTACATCGAATTGATTATGTTGTGATATTATCATAAAATCAAATAAAAAAATAAATGTTATTTAGACATAATACATTTAAAAATAATTAATAAACAGATCATTTTTTAAATAAAATTTTAAGATTCTTTTCATTGAAGCTATAATTCAGGCAAAAAGTTAGAGTTAAAAAGGCAGAGATAACGAGGCAATTAAAGCCGAGCTGAGCAAATGAATGAAGGGGAAATCGTGTGCAGGGGTCAGGGCAGCTTAGATTTTAAAAAGGGAGTGTTCTACGCTAGATGACTAGCCAAGAGTTATTCCGTCATGAGGCCAAGAGATATTCAGTTGCAGGAGAATCAATCACTAAAAAAAAATAGAGGGTGAGATACTCCCTTGAGCATAGCAGGTATCTAGCTGAGAATTAGGTTTAGAGCTGTCCCAACCACAAGGGCAGCGACAAGCCTCAAAGCCACTGATTTTGCCGTTCCCGAGACGCCTAGCTCCTTGAGCATCACCATGAATGTTGCTACACAGGGCATATACATGGCCAAAACCACGGCAGCAATAACATACTGCACCGGAGTCATATCCAGGGGAGCGAACATGCCTATCCCAACGTCCTTGCGGAGAAAGCCGATAATCAATGCAGTGGCAGCATCGCTGGGAAGACCCAGCAACCCGGATACAACCGGCTTCAGCTCCTCGCCTATCAGATGCATCAGTCCGGTCAGATAGAAGAAGTTCATTATGATCATGCCTAGACCGATATAAGGCACTGCCTCTTTCAGGAACTCCCGCACCCGAATAAAGGTCTTCTTCAAAAGGGCTTGTAGATTTGGCATGCGGTAGGGAGGGATCTCCAGGAAGATCTCCGGCGACTCACCGCCAATGAACCTGTGGAGCAGATAGCCTGTGATCACAAAGGAGAGAAATAAGGTGGCATAGACTATGAAGATATACCTCAGGCCATAGGGAGCGAGTATGCCGAATATCATGGCGCTCTGAGAGGCGCAGGGAATGGCCATGGTCATCAGAGTCGCAGCTAGATACCTCTGCTTGGCCGACTCCAGTATTCTGACCGAGAGAACAGCAGGAACGCTACAGCCCATTCCCAATACACAAGGCAGGATAGCAGCACCATGAAGGCCTATCCTGTGCATGAAGGCATCCAGGATGACGCTCAGCCTGGGAAGGTAGCCGATATCCTCCAGTATGCCCAGCAGCAGATAAAAGGGAATCAAAAATGGCAAGACTATCCCTAAAGGAATATAGAGGCCGGTGGTCAGAATTCCAAAGGACTTTAAGAGCTCTGGACTGCTGCCAATCAATATCTCCCTTAAGAGCTCTGAGCTGACGTATCTATGCACTAAATCGGTTATGAAATTGGAATATGCGATGAATAGGGGATCGGTGACCTTCAACTGCAGAGTTTCGCCCACCTCGATTACCAGACTGAAGGAGAGATATAAAAGCAACAAGGCAATGGGAATGCCCGTTAGGGGCTTGAGCGAGATGTCCTCCAGCCGGTCAAAGAGGGATGGATGCCGATGCAGAACCTTCTGACTCTTCTCAGCTATCTCCCCAATCCGCGCCCAGCGCTGGTCAGAGGATTCAAACTGCACTGGCGGAGGGGTTTTAGCTTTTCCAATGGCCTCCACCAGATCGTAGATTCCCTGACCGCTGACAGCTACTGTGGGAATCACATCCACCCCCAGCGCCTCTGCTAGGATGGCGGTATCGATCTCGATTCCTTTGCGGGTGGCCACATCCCAGAGGTTGAGGGCCACTACGGTGGGAAGGCCTTTCTCCAGGATTTTAAGGGTTAGGTTGAGATTTCTCTCCAGATTGGTGGAATCGATCACATTAACCACCACATCTGCCCCTTGCTCCAGAATGTGGCCTGTCACCTCCTCTACCTTGGATGTGGGCTCGAGCGAGTATACGCCAGGCGGATCGATGAGGGTGGCCATCTTCTCTCCCAGCTTCATTCGTCCCTCCGTATACTCGATCGTGGTTCCGGGGTAATTGGCTGAGACCACCTCAATTCCTGTAAGCCGGGAAAAGATAACGCTCTTTCCCACATTTGGGTTTCCCATCAAAAGGATCTTCAAGATCTATTGCTCCCTTTCTATCGCATCATATGATCTAAAGACTGCAATTAGCAGCCAATTGTAGTTGTCAGCCAAGTCATTCATACCTCATACCTAAGATATACCATTCTTGGATGGCTCTAAGGTATTATATTCATTTAGTTCTTGGGCGATTTGAATTCACCTTATCCCGCTCCCATCTATAACCAGCCATTATAAAAACCTGGTTTGCCATCAGAAAGAATCACTTCTGGAATTTGTCTTATGGCATGAACCCTTGTTGTCGCCTCCAATGACATATGAATTATCAAAAGATAATGCATTGATCAAAATAATAAACGCAAAGTTCAAATAGTATAAAATCTTAATATTCTCAAAAAAATTAGAGAGATATATGCTTGGATCCGGATCCTTTCACTCTAATAAGGGTATGACCCTATTAAGATGTGAAATCTGTTCGGAATTCTGCTGATATGAGGGAGGACGCAAATGCCGATGACGATGTTAGTACCTATTGGAGTTATCATGTTGAGTGGTGCGGTGGGAGGAATTGTGAATGCGCTTGTAAGCGACAATGGCTTCATCAAGCCCAGCGAGGAGAGTGCGGGAGAGGTCACAATAATCCGTCCAGGATTTGCCGGCAACGTCCTGCTGGGAGCAGTTGCCGCCTTCGTCTCCTGGGGCCTCTATGGAGCCTTTGCCAATACCGCTCTATTCGGCACGGTCACGGGAATTGGAACCGAAGAGATCTCCGTTTCCATCTCCTCCATCGCCGGCGCTCTATTGGTGGGAATAGGAGGGGCTCGCTGGCTGACAAATGAGGTGGACAAGAAGCTGCTCCGCACAGCCGCCACCGCTGCCGCCGCCTCCAAAGCGAACTTCGAGGAATCCCGGAAGATCGCCATAGCCACTCCCGCCCAGGCCTTCAATATCGCCAAGAAGATGTACCAGAATGAGCAACCTCGGTCCTGATGGGCCCTTACGATCACAGAGCGCATGTAGGCAATGCAGGCGATGTCTGGAAGCATTTCCTGTTGCTGGAGGTGGCAAATTGCCTCCTCACCCCCGATAGCAGCCTGGTTTATGCAGAAAGCCATGTAGGACGCCCGAAATATGCCTTAAAGCCATCTGGTGATTGGGAGAGCGGAATCGGCAGAATCTGGCCGGCTCTGCCTCTCCTAAAAGATTTTCCTTATTTCAATATTCTAGCGGAATTCAATTCCATCGAATCGTTTAGCTCTCTGCAGATAGAATTC
Organism: Methanosaeta sp. UBA356; assembly: GCF_002496465.1. Taxonomy (NCBI): domain Archaea; kingdom Methanobacteriati; phylum Methanobacteriota; class Methanomicrobia; order Methanotrichales; family Methanotrichaceae; genus Methanothrix; species Methanosaeta sp. UBA356. The sequence goes on from NZ_DAKC01000036.1 coordinate 8,860, forward strand.
TATCCTGGATCTGCCCTATTGGTGGCAGAACTAGCGAAGAGAAAGAAGGCGGATCTCTTGATCAATATCTGGGATATCGATCCTGCAGTCGGGGCGGCCTGGAATGAATGCCTCGATCATTCTCCTATATCGTTTCATCTGGATGATGGCTTTTCTGGTGTTATGTCCCTATTGAAGAGTTCTTCTCCAGGTCTTCTCTTTATAGATCCTCCTTTCACTTCTCCAGAAGAAAAGGAAGCGGCAGAGGAGATCTTCTGCACTGCGAAAAGTCTCGGCTGGACGGTATTATGCTGGCACATGATGGCCACCATCCCTAAAGAGATTCCTTCGTCCTTTAGCGATCAATCCATCGAGTTTTTCGTCAAGTTCTCCCGGATTGGATTGGAGTATGCCGGAGCGGAGGGATGCAGCATTCGAGTAGCGTCTCCAGATGGGACATTGATCCCCCACATATCTGCCCGGATCAAAGCCTTTCTGCAGATCATCGGATAATAAATAGCTTTCAAATCAAATAATAACATCGGGGTGTAGGGGCAGAGAAGA
>NZ_DAKC01000087.1:0-1290 GCF_002496465.1 Methanosaeta sp. UBA356
CTTTAGGGCGGGGAGCAGTCACGTCCTGCATTCAGTAGCTCTGATAGGCGTAGATACCGGCAGCGGACGGCCAGTGATAGATGCCAACGGATCGTCGAGCGCCATCACATTGAGGGCCAATGGAACGAGGATTGAAGGCTTCAACCTGACCGGCTCAGGAGGATGCGGATGCGGAAATGCGGCATATTCATCGACTCTTCTGATAACATCATCCTGAATAATAACCTCTATAAGAATAGGTATGGCATTTACATTGAGGAAGGGGCGACGAACAATACCATCCATTCCAATGACTTCCTGGAAAACAGGGTCGCAGCAAACGATACTGTTGGCAACCGGTGGAGCATGGAGATGAAAGAGGAGGGGCTCATGGGACTGCTGAAGGGCGCAAAGATCATCGGAAATCATTATAGCGATTACGACGAGCCAGGCGAGGGCTGCAATGATACCAATTCGGACGGCTTTTGCGATGAGCCCCGGACGATAGGGAATGGGCCGGGGATCGACGAGCATCCGCTGGTCGCTCCCATAATAGCTGGTCAAAAGGAATCTTCATATACTTATTGATGATGAAGCAATACAGGTGATCTTTACGATCAATAATAAGCTTCTAGCCATAATTCTAGCAGCACTGAATCTGGCGCTGCTTGGTTGTGCTTACGGTTCTATTGACTCCTCTTTAAATGGCAGCATTCAGGCCCAGAGCGAGCCTCTGGACACCTCCGGGGCCCTGGCCCTCTCCGACCTGGATGAATGGCTGTTTTATGAGAACTATGACTATGGATTTGAGCTGATTTATCCGGCAGATTGGATCGAGCAGGAGGCCGAAGCCAATGATCAAGGAATGATCGTGGGCTTCCTGGCCCCTGGAGAGGATGTCGATAATCCGACGGTATATCTGTTGCTCCAGAACGAAGAGCTTCCCGCGGGGCAGGATGTAACCCTGGAAGTGTATAGCCAGGCAGCGTTGGGAGTTCTCAATGACATCATGCCAGATCTCCAGATCCTGACCGAGAGCGATATCACAATCAATGAAGTGCCGGCTCATGCCATAGTGTATAGCCTGGAAAGCGAGGGTGTGACATTCAGAGTCTTGGAGGCCTGGACTGTGATTGACGAGTATGCTTATATATTCACATATAAAGCTCCTGATGAGGTTTATGATCAGTTTGCCGAAGATGCCGCCGATATCATAGACTCCTTTGATGCTGACTTATTTGCTCGAATCCCTGAGAGCTCAGGACCATTGGAGGAAGCGGCTGAGAATGAGAGCCTGAATGAGACGCCGAA
>NZ_DAKC01000087.1:1615-5482 GCF_002496465.1 Methanosaeta sp. UBA356
ATTCGCCATTGTTCTGGCGATGGCATTGGTATCCCTGGGCGGCGCCCAGCAGTCTCTGCCCGCCCAGAAGATCCTATCCCAGATTGCGGCTGGGCAGCCGGTCCATTACGATGGCATTGCCATCACCGGCGATCTCGATCTATCCACATTGCCCGGAGCACAGATCCCGGCAGCATTCGCACTTTTCAACTGCACCATCCCCGACGCCTCCTTTGAGGGAATTACATTTGCAGAGGATGCCTTCTTCTGGGGAAGCTCCTTTGGCAATGCCAGCTTCCAGGGGGCCACATTCCTGGGCCGGGCGGACTTTGCCAATACCTCTTTCCGCCAGGCCAGCTTCGCAGGCTGCACCTTCTATCAGCCGGCGCTCTTCGGTGGAGCGCTGTTTGAGAACGATTTGAGCTTTGAGGATACCGCCTTCGGCCTGGATGCCTCCTTCCATGACGTCCGCTTTCTGGGGAGGGTGGACTTCAACTACTCCGATTTCGATTCCTATTCCTACTTCGCAGCAGCAGAGTTCTCAGAAGATGCCTTCTTCTCCGATGTCGACCTTTCCGCTACCTCGGACTTCTCTGCTGCCACATTCTCCGGCCAGGCCAACTTCATCCGCTCCCGCCTGAATGAGCCCTATTTCGGAGATGTCCTATTCTCCGGTCCAGCCCAGTTTGGCATGGCTCGTTTTTCCGGCCTCACCTCATTTGGCGGGGCGGTATTCGCCGATGAGGCGGGCTTCGGCCTGGCCAGATTTTCCGATGCCGCCTACTTCTCCGGTGCCCACTTTCAGGACCTGGCCCTCTTCGGCCTGGCCAGGTTCGAGGACATCGTAACCTTCCAGGATACCCGGTTCGATGGCGACCTCAACTTCAAATCCGGATCCATCACCTCTCTGCTCTTCGACGAGGCAGAGCTAAAAGAGGGCTCCCGCATCATCCTAAACGATACTGAGATCAACCTCTTCCGGGCTCACTGGAAGGAGATCCAGGATCATGTGGCCTGGCAGCCGGGAGCATACCTGGCCCTGGTGGAGAACTACCGCCGGCTGGGCTGGCTGGAAGATGAGGACGACTGCTACTACCAGTATCGAAAGCTCGATCAGGCCAGCAAGGGCTGGGGCTGGTCAAAGATCATAGATATCCTGGCCTGGCTCTCCTGCGGCTATGGAGTGCGGCCAAGCTATGCCGTGGTATGGTCTTTGGTTACTATTCTGATCTTCGGCCTGGTCTTCTGGATAGGGGACGGCATCCGTCGCTCGTCCAAACCCCTGAGCGGGCCGGTGGAGAAAGACAGCATCCCCGAGCGGGCTACATTGCGAAATGCACTCTTTTTCAGCACCATGATCTTCCTCTCCCAGGGCCCCATCGACTTTCTGCCCGTGGGCAGGCACAGGTACTATGTGATGCTGGAGATGATATTGGGCTGGCTGCTCTTGGCGCTGTTTTTGGTAACCTTAGGAAAGGTGATGATTCGATAGCTTTGGGGTGCTGCAATGGGTCAGACCGAATCGATCCAAAAGATGGCTCCTCACTATTTAAAATGGGTGAACTTGAATCGCAAATTCTCTGTGTCTCAGTGACTCTGTGGTGAGCTGCTATGCTCTGACCCAACCACAGAGGCGCAGAGGAACAGAGGCTATCGCTGCCGGGCCTGACCCACATAATTCACCGAAGAGCCCAAAAGATGTTCGAGCATGGCAAATCCAGCTCATGTTACATTTCCAGCCGCCTCGCATTTATAGCTACTATCACCGTGCTGGCGCTCATGAGAATAGCCCCGATGGCGGGACTGAGAATTATGTCATAGCCGTAGAGGACGCCTGCGGCCAGAGGGATGGCCAGTGCGTTATAGCCCGTTGCCCATATCAGGTTCTGGAACATCTTGCTGTAAGTCCTTTTCGACAGGCGGATGATATTTGCCATATCCCTGGGATCGTTCCTGACCAGCACTATGTCCGCCGATTCAATGGCTACATCAGTGCCCGCTCCGATGGCAATCCCCACATCAGCCTGCGCCAGGGCAGGTGCATCATTCACCCCGTCTCCAACCATAGCCACAATGTATTCCCTCTGAACATTCCTTATGGCCTGAGCCTTTTCATGGGGCAATACTTCTGCAAAAAAGTCGTCCAAGCCCAGATCCTCCGCCACCCATCGGGCGACGAATCGATTGTCTCCGGTGAGCATCATGCAGTTGATGTTCATCGACCTGAGCTCTTCGATTGCCTCTCTGGATTCTTTTCTTATCACATCGGCCAGGGCTACGGCCCCGACAAGCCGATCCTCTTCCAGTAAAAAGACGACTGTCTTCCCCTGCTCCGCCAGCCTGTTCACTCTATCATCATCTAGCTTGATGTTGTTCTCTCTCAGGTAACCTGGGCTTGCCACCATCCAGCTCCTTCCCTGAATCTGACCTTCAATCCCTTTTCCGGGAATTGACTTAAATCCCTGGATGGGAATGAGATCAATGCCCATTTCTTTTGAGCCTTCTGCAATTCCTGCTGCTATGGAGTGCTCCGAGTTTGCTTCCAGAGATGCGGCCATTCTCAGGACTTCGGTCTCATTCAGGCCGGCAAGTGGTATGATATCGGTGACCCCAAATCGGCCTTCGGTCAGAGTCCCCGTCTTGTCGAATACCACCGCCTGGATGTCTCTGGCCCTCTCAAAAGCGGATCTATCCCGGATCAATAGACCTGATTTCGCAGCCAGTGAGGTTGAGACTGCAACCACAAGAGGAACTGCCAGCCCCAGAGCATGGGGACAGGATATGACCATCACTGTGACTGCTCTCTCAATGGCAAAAGCCGAGTCTTTGCTGAAGTTGAGCCAGGCGGCAAATGTGATAGCTCCGACGCTCAGAGATATTATGGTAAGCCATCGAGCGGCATTGTCTGCCAGGTCCTGAGTCCTGGATTTGCTCTCCTGAGCCTGCCTGACAAGCTCGATGATCTGACTGAGGTAGGTCTCGGATCCGATCTTCTTAACTTCTATCGATATCGAGCCCTCGCCATTGATGGACCCGCCTATCACGTCGTCTCCCGCTCTTTTCCTGACCGGCCTGGATTCGCCTGTGAGCATGGACTCATTTACGCTTGTCTCTCCCTCGATCACCGTTCCGTCGATGGGTATCTTCTCCCCGGGTTTGACCAGGACTCGGTCTCCCGGCTTAAGAGATTCGACCTTGACCTCCACCGTCTGGCCATCTTTTATCAAGTGGGCTTCCGAGGGCATGATCTTGACCAGCTCCTCTAAGGCTCGGGAAGCTCCGAGGATTGAACGCATCTCAATCCAGTGGCCAAAAAGCATGATATCGATCAGCGTGGCCAGCTCCCAGAAGAAGGTCTCGCCCATAAGGCCAAAGACGACCGCCGAACTGTAAAAATAAGCTGCACTTATGGCGGTGGCGATGAGAGTCATCATCCCTATATTTTTATCCTTGACTTCTTTGAAAAATCCTTTCAGAAAGGGATAGCCACCATAAAAATAAACCAATGATGAGAGCAGGAACACCACATAAAGGGAGCCCGGAAACTGCAATTCGAACCGGAATAATTCCTGGATAAAAGAAGAGAGGAGCAGGATTGGTATCGTTATAATCAGAGAAATTATGAATCGTCTTTTAAAATCCTCGGTTTTATGGCCTTCATGTCTGCCACGGTGTCTCTTGCTGGATTTGTCCGGATGCCGGGCCATGCCCATTTGGTGATTCTCATGCATTTCGCCTGCATCATCCGTCTTATGGCCTTTGGCCGTGCCATGCATCCCATGTATGTTATGCTCCATTCCCCTATTCGGCGACTTGGGCCTCTTGCTCTCTTCCGCCACCTCTAATCCCACCAGTACGATATATTAATGGACGGCAATGGATTTAACT
>NZ_DAKC01000064.1:0-3282 GCF_002496465.1 Methanosaeta sp. UBA356
GGACCGGGGAAGATCACCCCGTACTCGGTCTTCTTGATTATGGAGCCAAGCTCAATCATCTTCTTCTTGTCCCCGAACTTGGGGATCTTCCCCTCCAGCACCGCCAGGATCGCCTCCAGGAACTGCAGATCCTCTCCAGGCAAGACCCGATAGGTGGTGTTGGGACAAAGCCGGGCGGTGGGCGACTCCCTCACATCCACCACGATACAGGTCCTCTCCTCCTCGTAGCTCTTCTGCCTTTTCTCGCCTCGGGGGAAATAGGAGAACCGGGACAGATGCCTGGGCTGGGTGCTGGATGGGTCCGAACCCCAGAAGATGGAGGTATCAGCGAAGTTGCGCACATCATCCAGAGTGCAACTGGGAATCTTCCCGGAGAGGATCCTCTCCATGAGCTGCCCCTCGCAATAACTGGAGGGATCATCAACGAACGCCCCGATCTTCGCCGCCAGGGCGAGCCCCACCTCCTGCGCCTCCAGGGTGCAGTTGGACCAGCCGTAGATCACGGGCGCGCTGGCGTTCCTTAAAATCTCCGCCGCCCTTTCTATCGCCTGATCTAAAGAAACCTCACTGCCCTCCACCAGAGGCCCCGTCCTCTCGCTGAATAGGGCCTGATAGTGGGCCTGGCCTTTGCGGCAGAGGTTCCTGGCCTGGGAGACAGACCCAGAGCCAGCGTCCGGAAAAAGTATGTCCTCGCATATGAGCGAGCAGCCTGTACAGGTCTTATAATTGAATTCTGTCATCTGCATCACCTCAGACGAACTCTATGGCCTTGCTCGGACAGGTCGCAGTGCAGGCATTGCACAGAATCTTATTCGGCCCGAAGCGCTTGCATTCTTGCAGGTTATTGGCCACTACCACCCCGTCCTCCACCCGGAGGATGACACGATCCCCCTCCGGACCGAGGCCAGCGCCGACCCTGGTGGGCTCGGCCGCCACATTCACCGGACAGGCGATCACGCAGTTGCCGCAGCCAAAACACTTCTCCGGATGAATGACAAGGCCGGTCTCTGAGGCGCTCTCCAGTGGAGCCACGATCTCCTTCAGCTTGGCGAGCTTCGCCTCATATTTCTTCTCTTCGAATAGAGGAGTGCACTCCTCCAGCTTCTTCTCCCGGCCCAAGAGGCCCACGGCAAAAGCCATGCAGGTGGGAAGCCCGCACTTCTTGCAGTTGGTCTTGGGCAATAGCATATAAATCTCCATGGCGCTTACCATAACCAGATACCTCAGTTTGGGAAGGATACAGCAGTAACATCAATCTCGATCATATTTATTGCCTGCGCAAAGCTTTTCATACTTCTTCAGGAATTGTCTTTTCAATGCCCTTCAGCAATCCCATTGCCCTTTTGGGCCTCCTTGGCATAATACCCCTGGTAATAATCTACCTCATCCGACCCCAGCCAAAGGAGATCCGCTTCTCCTCCATCCAGTTCTTGCGAGAGGGGGAGGCGAAGCGCACCGCCGTCCTCAGCCGTCTGATAAGCGATCCCCTCTTCTGGGTGCAGCTCTTGGCCATCTGCTCTCTCTCCCTCGCCGCAGCCGGGCCCTACACCAACGAGCAGGGGCCGGCAAGCAGCCATCTGGTAGTAGTCCTGGACGGCTCTGCGAGCATGCAGTCCTCATTCTCCCCCGCCCAGAACATCATCCGTTCATACCTCGACCGCTATGAGAGAATCAGCATCATCTTAGCAAAAAACGTTCCACAAACGGTCCTCACCGAGGGCAGTCCAGCTGAGGCCCGAGATCAACTCCCACAATTTAAGCCGGCTGCAGTCTCAGCAGACCTCTCCAGCGCACTGACCCAGGCCAGCATACTCCTGGGCAGCACCGGGGGGGATATTCTTCTGGTCTCGGATTTCATCAGCTGGACGGGAGACGATCCCGATGTCACCCGCAATCTCATCGAGGCCGGCGGCCGGGTGGGAATAGTCTTTGCCGACTCATACCAGGGAGGGAACAACCTGGCCCTGACAGAGGGCTGGAATGTGCCGGGAACGGGATACGTAAACCATACTGCTCTGATTCACAACTACGGCCCGACAAGAACCATACCCATTACCATCACCGGCCCAGGCGGCAAGACCAGCCAGGCAGCTGCAATCCCACAGGACGGCGACTACTACCTATCCTTCACCGCCTATCCCGGGGTGAATGAGATCTCTCTGGACATTGAGGACGCCATCTTCTGGGACAACCGGGCTTATGTCTATGTGCCAGACCAGGCTAAGAGGGACGTTCTTTATCTGGGCGAGGCCGGGCCAGCCCTAAAAGCCCTCCAGTCCCTGCCAAATGTTATTGTTATGACCTCAGGCAGGTACTCGGACTTCGATCTGATCGTCCTGGCAAGGAATGCCTCGGCCGATGGCGAGCTCAACCGCTACATCGACGGCGGCCGGGTGATCTACCTCCCCTTCGATCTTGAGAGCCCCCAATATCTCCCGGTGAGGGTGACGGGAAAGCTCCCCGGCCCCACCAGGCTTTGGGTGAGAAATTTTGGTTTTGCCGAGGGCCTGCACTTCGATGAGATCGGGATTTACAGCTACCCGGACGCTGCTGCTCGCAGGGGCGCGACCACCATGGTGGAAGCCAATGGTGCCCCCATCCTCGCCTACTGGCGGCTGGGCGAGGGGATTGTGATCTATGACGGCCTGGAGATGGACTCGGACTTCTATCTGCGCCCCGAATACCCCATATTCTGGTATCAGATGATCAACTGGATGACGGGGGTGCCGGATATAGAAGACTCCAACCGGAAGACCGGGGAGATCATAGCCACAGGCGAGCAATCCACCATCCAAACCCCCAGCATCAGCCTCATCGCCAGCACTATTTCCCTGGACGAGGTGGGAATCTATCGCTTCCAGGGACGAACGGTGGCGGCGAACATGTACAACCCCACCGAGTCCTCCCTTCTCCGCAGCCGAGATTTCGAGCAGGGTGAATTTCTAGGAGTGGTTCGCAATACCATTGTACAGAGGGATTTATCCCCCTGGGTGATAGCCCTAGCCGCCCTGGTCATCATTCTGGAGCTGGCCATCATGCGCTGGAGGAGGGAGACATGATCCAGGATCTCTATTTCGCCCGGCCGGAACTCCTCTGGGCCCTGCCACCCCTAGCCCTGCTGGGGCTGGTCTACGTCCACCTCCGGGCCAGGAATAAGATCCTTGCCCTCTCCAGGCTGCTGATCTTCTGCTTGATACTGGCAGCGGCTGCAAACCCCTATTTTGTTCAAACCCAGGTCGTCCAATCGCAAAAGCCGAGCATCACCGTCCTGGATGACAAGAC
>NZ_DAKC01000064.1:3541-17438 GCF_002496465.1 Methanosaeta sp. UBA356
TCTTTGCGCACATTCTCCGGTGACTCGACTCCCCTGGGGGACAGGATTCTCCAGCATGCCCTTCCAGGAAGCACAATCCTCCTGGTGACGGATGGCTACAGCAATAGCGGCCGATCGCTAGAAGATGCCCTCGCCCTGGCCAGGAGCTCGAATAGCACTGTCTTTGCCCTGGACATCGATCCGGTGAAAGGCGATGCCGGGGTGGAGATATCAGGACCAAACACCGCTGTCCTGGGAGGGGACTACCCCTTCCGGGTGATGGTGAGAAGCTCCCTTGACTACAGCGGACCCCTATCGGTCTATGCCGATGAGAAAAAGATCTACAGCGACCAGATCCAGGCCAATGGGAGCGCCTCGATCAAGATCTCTCATTCCTTCCTGGAGACGGGAAACCATATCCTCAGAGCGGTGATCGCCCCGGATATGCAGCCGGCAAACGATGTTTACCAGAAGTCGATATATGTCGTCCCCAAGCCGGAGGTTCTCCTCCTCACCTCAAGCGACTCGTCCCTGGCCCAGAACCTGGATGATCTTTATAAGCTGACTGCAGCCTCTGAGCTTCCCCCCAGCCTGGATAGCTATAAGTCCATTATCCTTGACGATATCGAATACAGCTCGAGCCTCGACCGGCTGGAGGATTATGTGCGCGAGGGTGGCGGCCTGGTGGTAGTGGGAGGCAAGAATTCCTACGACCTGGGAGAATACCGCAACTCGACTCTGGAGAGGTTCCTGCCTGTGCAGTCCTTTCCCAGCCGCTTTGAGGGAGGCAAGACGCTCATCTTCGTCCTGGACATCTCCTTCAGCCTGCTGTCCACTCTCACCAAGGACGGGACCACCCTGCTAGACTATGAGAAAGCCCTGGCGGTGGAGCTGTTGCATTCCCCCCAGTTCCAGGATTACAATGTGGGACTGGTGGTCTTTGGAACCCGGGCCTATAATGTGATCGATCCCGTGCCCTTATCCCGGAGCCAGAACGTCCTCGCGGACAGAATCGCTACCCTTGCCCCCACAGGAACGGAAAACAGCTATCTTGACTCTGGCCTCGAGCTGGCCAGAGATATGATCCAGGCCAGCGGAGGCGAGGGGGAGATGATTGTCCTCTCCGATGGAAACCTCCAGAACTATGGGGATGTCGTAGTACGATCCAAGGAGCTGATCCGGGAGATGAACATCACCACCAGGCTGATTCAGGTCCAGGCCATCCCTGGCGCGACGGGTAGCTTCCCGGATATCGCCAGCAGCACGGGCTCGGAGTTCACCTATTTCGTTTATCCCGACTCTCTGACCACCATCAGCACCCCTCTGCCCGAGGAGACGAGGCCGCCGGAGAAGAACATCACTAGCTACGACCTGGCAGTGGTCAACCAGAACCACTATATCACCACCGATCTGGAGCTGAACGCCACCATCACTGGCTTCAATGATGTCACCCCCAAACCCGGCTCTTTGAGGCTGGTGGCACTGACCGATGGCAAGCCCGTCCTCACCGTCTGGCGTTACGGCCTGGGGAGGGTAGCGGCCCTGACCACAGACAACGGCATTTCCTGGGCCGGTCTGCTATATCGCAGCCCCAGCTCTCAGCTGATATCCTCCGTCGTCAACTGGGCGGTGGGCGATCCCCGGCCGCAGGAAGACAGAGTGGAGGGAGAGGATGGATGGCAGAACACTCCCTTGCAGATCACCATTGCCAGCAACTCCCGGCCCAGCCTGCCCGGGGCGAACGTGGAAAAGATAGGGGACAATAGATACACGGCGACGTTTACTCCCAACAGCAGCGGCATCTACTATATAGGAGACTACGGAGTTGCTGTCAACTACCCCCTGGAGTACAGATACATCGGATACAATCCAGATCTTCCCAGCCTGATCATGGCCAATGGAGGCAAGGTCTTCACCGAGGAGGAAGCGGGGAGGAGCCTGATTGCAGAAGCATCTCGGGTCAGCCAGAGGATGACAGAAGAGAGGGTATCCAGAAGGGACGCTCTGCTCATCATCGCCCTCTTGATATTCCTGTTGGAGATTGTATCAAGAAAGATCAATGACATACGAAGGCAGGGGCGGACAAAGCCGTGAGGTCACCATCAGATTTTAATAGCATAATCAGCCTGTAGTGAGATATATTATGGAGGTAACTGCCACCAAATGAGTTCTCAAATGTGTGCCGTCTGCGGCCTTCCACAGGAGCTATGCATCTGCGAGGAGGTTGCCAAGGAGCAGCAAAGGATCGTAGTCAAAGTTCAGAAGCGTAGATATGGAAAAGAGGTGACAGTTATCCAGGGCATTGATCCTCATGAGATCGATCTGCAGGAGCTGTGCACTCACCTGAAATCCAAGCTGGCCTGCGGCGGGACGGTAAAGGACAGTCTGATCGAGCTTCAAGGCAATCATATACAAAGGATCAAGGATATCCTGGTCAAGAAGGGATTCGGCGCAGACCAGATAAGCACCTGAATCCCATTTCGCAGGTTTTTATCGATGGGCAGGCAGATCCTAACTTACGTATTTTCTTTGCTCATTTTCTTTTCTTAAAAAAGGATTGATTATGATGAGGGAGAGCGCAATGCCTGGCTGCCCCCCTCCTCTTGAATTGCATTGGAAGGAGCCACCTCGTCTGAGCTCATAACAATTGAGAATATCCACTCGCTCAGGCTGGCGCAATGCTCGGGAATGCATTCCTCTATGCAGCCGGCGCAGGGCTCAAAGGCATCCAGAGCCATAAGAGGATCGAAACGTCTGCCGCTAGTCCTGCTGACGCAAAAGAGCCTATAAGTCCTGATGCCGTCGACCGACTCCACCTCTCGGGTAATATGGCGATCTTTGAGCAGCTTGGCCACTATGCGAGAGCATTTTCTGGAATCGATCTTCAGAGCCTTCCATAGATCGCTTTGCAGGGCTCCCTCAGGATGCGATTTAATGTAATCTAATGCTTCCTCGACAGACATCCCCGACACTCACTCCACTGGGCTGATTAGAATGATGTTATTGCCGCGCAGGATGACCGATCCCAAAGAGCGAGTCTTCTCGCCCCCGATCAGCTCCACGGTCTCCAGCAAGTGCAGGTTCAAGTACTCATCTACGCTGTTGAGAACACCCTCCAGCACGTATCGGGGTGATCCCTTCATCTCTACCTGAATCTTGCTACCTACCAGACTCTGTACCTTCTTAGTTGGGAACATATTTCAGACTCCTTGGCCACTTCGACGGATAACCCTTATGCAGTTTCACTGGTCTATATTGATGCGGTCGATACCCGTCATATCTAGACGGATACCACACCTTTTATCCCAGCGACGCTCTTCACGAGCTCCTTCTCGATGAAGTTCTTCAGGGTCATCTGGGAGAATGGACAGCCCGCACAATGCCCCTGCAGCCTTACGGTCACAATGCCATCACTGATATCGACGAGCTCAACATCTCCGCCGTCCACGCGAAGGCCCTCCCGGATCTTTCCCAGGGCCGCCTCCACCTCGTCATTTAGGTTTTGCATGAGTATTATCGTCTCCTTTAACCTTTATGGAATTAACCTGGTGCCCGATTATGGTAAACCTTATCCCTTTTAAAGCTTCCTCGAGCTCTTTTATGAGCCGCTGACACTTATCTGGGCCTACAACGGTATTGACCATGACTCCGGGCTCTGAATGATCTCGGATGGCCTTCAATGCCATATCGGGATCCTCGCTCAGCTGGAAGCTCTTCCAGTTGGTGGGTGCCATTCCTTGATACTCAATGAGATAAAAGCCGGTGATTCCAAGCTCCGTCAAGCTGTTGATGACTCTGACGAGATGCTCGTGATCTACAAAAATCTTGACCATGGTCTTCATGGAGTTTCCTCACCTATATATCGGCCATAAGACCTTATAAAACTTCGCGATACCGGGATATTCTTTTATCCTACCCAGGCCATGCATTCCCTACCATGCCATCCAGAGATATCAGAGACGTGCTGAAGAGCAGGGGAATCACTGAGGAAGAGATCATATCTGCAGCAATGGAGCTATACTTCCCCCATCCCGGAGTGGAGACGCGCGAGCGAGCAGAAGCCGTATTCCGCCGGGAGATGAACCTAGCTCTGTCCGACCCCAATCTGGCCCTGCTCATATACGCCGCCCTCCTCCTGGAGGTGGAGGGAGAAAGGCGCAACCTTCCCAACCTGAAACCGTCCGACTATGAGAACGATCTGACCTGCCTCATCGCGGACGAGGTCATAGGCCTGAGCATAGCCAAGTACGTGGGCGGATATAAGGGGCTGTTCGATTATGTGCGCTACGACAAGGCCAAACCGGGAATACTCTCCCGGCTGGGACCCTTCCTGGATGATGCTCTGGCCGGGCTTATCGGCGGAGTCTCAGCCAACATGTACACCAGAGCGGCAACGAATCCGGGGAGCGGGAATTGAAAGGCCTCTTGTTCGCCCTTAAATCCGGCTTCGGATGGCTATCCGCCATACCGGTAGGCATATCCATGGAGGGGGTGGAAGCCCTGATGAACCATGTCTATGTCTTTCCCCTGGTGGGCTTGGTTTTGGGGGCGATCCTGGGAACGGTATCCTACATCGCTCTGCAGGCATTTCCGGCGAGCCTGGTTGCCGTAGTGGTAATAGTCGCTATCTACTGGCTATGCGGCATAAACCACATCGACGGCCTGGCAGACTTTGCTGATGGTGTCATCGCTCACGGTACAAGGGAGAAGAAGATCGCTGCGATGAAGGACGTATACATGGGAACCGGAGGAGGACTGTATATCGTCGTTTTAATCCTGGCGGCATTTGCCGTCCTGTCCAGCCTGCCGGAAAGGCTCTTGCCCCTGGCACTTCTCACCGCAGAGGTCAGTGCCAAAGAGGCTATGATATCCTTTGCTGCCTTCTCCAGCTCCCTGCAGAAGGGATTTGGGCAGATAATGATTCAGAGGACGGATAAGGGCCAATTCCTCCTGGGCCTGGTCATATCGGCGGTCATCTGCTCACTCGCCCTTGGAGCTCTCGGACTGGCGATCCTGGCCGCAGCCCAACTGGCCGCACTTTACCTGGTATGGGTCTCGAAGAGAAACTTCGGCGGAGCGACTGGTGACGGCATTGGAGCGACAAATGAGATTGCACGGGTGACTGCTCTCGCTGCCGCCCTGGCGTTAGGAGGTGTTCTGCCCTGGACGCTCTGGTGATGGCTGGAGGAAGGGGCTCCCGTCTGAATAGGGGAGAGAAGCCCATGGTGACGATCTTCGGCAGGAGGTTGATTGAGTATGTAGCCCTGGCCCTGGAGGATAGCTCAGTGGAGAAGATCTACGTCGCCACCACTGAGAATGTGCCCCTCACTCGGGCCTGGGCACGGGATTGGAGCCTATCCGTGGTGGATACTCCGGGGATGGGCTTTGTCCCGGACATGATCTCTGCGGTGAATGAGGCAATGGTTACCGATCCCATAATGGTCATCATGGCCGATCTGCCCCTGATCACAAGCGAGCTCATCGATACTATAATCGAGGTCTATGAAGAACGTCCTGAGCCAGCCCTCTCCACCCACACTCCACTGGATCTGCACCGCCGTCTGGGCCGGAGGCCCGACTCCCTCTTCAACTACCGGGGCCAGCTGATCGTGCCCTCAGGGATCAATGTGCTGGACGGAGGAGAGATCGAGAGAGAGCAGGAGGATTATCATCTGATAATGGAGAGGATAGAGCTGGCAGTGAATGTGAATGTGGCAGAGGACCTCCGCCTCTGCGAGCGGATACTGCAAGGTGATTTTATTTGAATGACACCATAACGATTAACGGCGAGAAGTTCTCTCTCGGAGACCTGATGTTGCTCACCGGCGAGGATGAGGTAAAAGAGCCGAAGGGCTATATTCTCCTCGTGGCCCGAGCATTGCGCAACCCATTGAGGCTTCCCTGGCTGCTCAAAGAAATATGCAGCCTCTGCATCAAGGAGGATGAGCAGAGGGATATGAGGCTTAGCCTGATCCGAGTGCAGGTCGATGCCGAGCTGAAGATGAACCAGGATATCCAGAGATTCCAGCAGAGGCGTTATGTTGCCCAGGTGATTGAGATCCTGCTGTTCAACGATCTGATGCTTGCCCCCAGGGAGGCAGTGGAAGAAGGCGATATGGAGTAGACGATGCCTGTGCCCATGGACCATTCCATATCTATGGCGCAAGGGAACTCCGGTCTTTAGGCCGGAGAAGCTGACCTTCCTTTCATATAACACACAGGAGCAAAAAAATCTGATTTCCGGGGAGAGGACCACCTGCCCAAGAAGCCCTTCCTGACCTTAAGGGCCCCGAGGCCTTAATTCCGGCATGGTACGACGCCGGGATCATGCCAGGGGGGCCTGGAAGGTCCTCGCAAGCTCAAGATCTAAGTGGTCTCATTCTGCATTTCTGCGGCGCTCGGTGATGCTGCAGTGCTCCCGGGTGCGGATGGGCTCCCTCGCACACTGCTTCCAACAAAAGCGGCCTTTGTCGTCAATCCCACTCTGGCGGCATTGACGGTGATGTTGCTCTTGCCGGCATCAGGATCGCGGCTCAAAAACTCATTGATGCTCTCGGTATATAGTGCCGATGAAACGCCACCGGGGCTCTTGGCGAAGGCGATGTTCCCAAATACTGCCGGACTGATCCCGGATAGATCCAAAGCATATGGATTCTTCCATACATACGTGGGATCGAATTGATTTATGATGCTCCTGTTTATTGCAGAAATATCTTCGCGATTACTAGCTACTGCCTCAGAAGGCAGCTGGGCAATTGCAGGCGCTATCAATGCCAGCATGGTCGCCAGGACCATTATGCTAAAAATCTTTGCCATATTAATCCTCCTAAATGCGCATCCTGCCCTCATTCCCACTCCCTGGCACAGATGCGATCGGTGATCGATTGATGCTTCTATCGCGGGAGATGAATGCTATTTCATCACCGCAGATAGCGGTTCGAACTATAATGATAATAAACCTTGTGGTTATCGTTTATCCCGCTCCAGAACCCGGAACTCGTACTTTCCTCCATCCATCCTGAGAGTCCATATCCTCCAGCCCGATGGGAAGCAGACGTTCTTATGAGCGATTCCCACAAGGTCGAACTGGATGGTATCACCCCTCTTGAACTCCCCTGCAGTCAGGGTCTCGCCCAAGGTGAGCGCCCCGATCTCCCTATTGTTCACCAGCAAGATCACATCGCGTTCTCCGGCTCTGGTCATGGTTACATACAAGGTGCCGTCGATCGGGGCGGCGATGTCTGGTGACGGTGGGAAGGCTAGAACTGGACTCAAGCCTATGGCAGCGGAATAGAATGGGAAAGCTGAGCCTATGCCGCACTCTCCCTGCTTGATTCTGAACCACCCTCCCTCCCCCCAAGTGAGACCCCAGGAGTTCTTCCCTATCCAGCAATCCTCCCCTTCGTCATAGCCAACGATCAGAATGGCATGGTTGCCTACGAAGTTCCCATAATCCTGACTATAAATCCCCCCATCATGCTCGAAGAAGTCTGCATAGACCGCCATGCCGCTCATTAGAGGGCCGGTTGAGGCGATATGGGCTTTGGCCTGCTCCGGGCTGAAGATCGTCTCAGAGAATGTGATGGCAGTCAATCTGCTCTTGAAATCCGGGCATGGCTTCCAGTCTCCAGCATAAGGACAGCAGAGCTCATCGCAAACCCCGGACTCTGCAGCCGTGAGCATCCGCCCGAATTGAGCACCGCTCTCGCATTTTCCACCTCCTCGGGGAAAAAGATAGGCCTCAGAGAGATCGGGCTGCAATTTGGGGTCCTGATTTGCGATCTTTATCATGGACTCCATCAGGGCGATGGTGGCGAAGGCAACGGAGCTACTGCATTTTCCCTGATCGCGGATGGGGGTGGTAAAGTCTTCGCCCTCAATACTCCTCCAGTCAAAGGAAGAGGGATGCTCCACCGCCCTCAGAAGCTTTGCCATGGCAACAAACATAGCCATATTATGCTGAATCTCTGCTGGCGATACTATCAGCCCGGTCGAATATGTCTTTCCCATTGTCTTCATCTCCAATCAATGCTCAGACGGCAATTCTGCCAACATCGCTATCTCCGCCGCACAGTCTATTGGTGGCTAAGACGAAATGCATACGAAATATCCAATCCCCGGGGCTGCATTCCTTGGCTTGAGTTCATTTGGAGGGACGACATTTCTATAGCATAATAGGCTGGATGAAATATATACTTGTCCGCTTTTCAGGTAATGCCAACCGACTGGAGGTGGACGCCTCTTCCCTGGGATACGTTTAAAATTATAACGAAGATAATTGACAGGCAGGTGGGCAAAAGTGAGACGAACTGACATGCAAATGGCATTTGTTTTGATGTTGCTATCATGCTTATCGATTCAGGCCATAGCCCTGGATCCCGGCACCATCGCAGTGCCCAGTATCACCGGAGCCAACATGGATATGCCCAAGCCCCTGATCACTCCCCCCAGCATGGATATGGCAAATTCCCCCACCAAAGTCACCGTGGTGGAAGGGAAGAGAGATCCGTTCTCTGATGGATCGCCATTCAATGAGACTGAAACCAGCGAAGCAGATAAAGTGAGCGGGGATTGGACGGTGAGATTTGCCAATCGGAGCGATGTCTCCCTGGGCCTCGACCTCTGGGCCTCCGGTGGGAGCAAGGTGATGGGCTTTGGCGAACTGAGAGAGGGCCTGGCGAAGAACTCCGTATCTGCCAGCGGCTCCTTCGAGGGAGAACTGCTAATGCTGAAGGTCAAATCGGCGGCGCCAAAATTCCCGGATCAAAGGTATGACGGATGCGATCTTGATCTGGTTTTAGCGAATGAAACGCTATTTGGAGCTTATATACTGAAGTGGAATGGTGAGATCATGGACGAGGGAAATGCCACCGCCGTGAGGATATAGGCCCCTGGAATGGCTTTGCATCGAGAAACAATTTATATGGCTTAAAGACCACCAGAAATGGAAGCATTATGGTCCTGGACAACTTAGGCGGATCGCTGCGCAATGCCCTAAAGAAGATTGCCTCAGCGAATAAGATAGATAAAGCACTGGTCGACGAAGCGGTACGGGAGATTCAGCGTGCCCTCCTGCAAGCAGACGTGAATGTGAAGCTGGTGATGCAGCTATCCAACACCATCAAATCGAGAGCATTGGACGAGAAGCCCGCTCCGGGCATGAACCCAAGGGAGCATGTGATCAACATCGTCTACCAGGAGCTGATAAACCTTGTAGGCCGCGGTGCCGACATCCCTCTGAAAAAGCAGAACATCATGCTCGTGGGCCTGCAGGGCTCGGGAAAGACGACTACCGCAGCGAAGCTCGCCACCTTCTTCCAGAGGAAAGGCTTACGCACTGCGGTAATATGCGCTGACACCTTCCGGGCAGGAGCCTATGACCAGCTCAAGGCTCTGTGCGAGAAGCAGGGCATATTCTTCTACGGCGAGAAGGGCAACACCGATGCCCCGGCAGTAGCCAGGAACGGCCTGGAGGCCACAAAAAAATACGATATACGGATCGTCGATACCGCAGGGAGGCATGCCCTGGAGGGGGACCTGATCCAGGAGATGAAGGACATCCACGCAGTGGTAAACGCCGATCAGAAGCTGCTGGTGATGGACGCCGCTTTAGGCCAGCAGGCCAGCGAGCAGGCGAAAGCGTTTAACGAGGCGGTCAACATCACCGGGGTTATCATCACCAAGCTTGACGGCACTGCCAAGGGCGGCGGAGCCCTTTCTGCGGTGGCGGAGACCAAGACCTCGGTGGCCTTCATCGGAGTGGGCGAGACGCCTGCGGATTTAGAGCGGTTTGAGGCCGATCGCTTCATCTCCCGCATGCTGGGGATGGGTGATATCAAAACCCTCATCGAGCGGGCCCAGGAGGTTCAGACCGAGCAGGAGGTGGATGTCGAGTCCTTGATGCGGGGCAAGTTCACCCTCAAGGATATGTACCAGCAGATGGAGGCCATGAACAAGCTCGGACCATTAAAGCAGATCATGCAGATGCTGCCCATGGGAGGTCTGGGCTTTGAGCTATCGGACAAAGAGTATCAGATGACCAAGGACAGGCTGGACAAATACCGGGTAGTCATGGACTCCATGACCGCCGCAGAGCTGGATGACCCCAAGATCATCACCGCCTCGCGCATCAAGCGCATATCCCAGGGCAGCGGCGCTTCGCCTGACCTCGTCCGCGAGCTGCTCAAATCCCATCAGGCCATGCAGAAGGCGCTCAAGGGGATGAGAGGAGGCATGGGCAAGATGAACATGAAGAGGATGATGAAGAGGTTCAACCCAGGCGCCAAGACATAACGATGCTCTGGCCATTGCTGCTTTTGTAGATGCTCTTATCGATTCGGCCCGATTGGCTGCCTTTTCTCTAGATCACTGGCTGCCTATGCATAAGAGGTGCTTGCCGCCGGTAATGGTGTGGCGGCGCTGATGATGGTTATCTCTTTATCTTGGGGTGCGGAAAGGATCACACTTCCAGTCAACGTTCCCGATTCGATCGGCATCCCCCGGGAAAATGCCTCATACACCCCGGTGATGGCAGTCTTGCTTGCGGACAGCTCCATTCTTATGACCTCCTCCCCTCCCGCAGCCATGACGAACACCATCAGGTCCTTTGTCCCAACCGACCCGGCGGCAGTGATGTTAATTCTTCGGCCTTCAGAGCTAAGCTGCCCTGAGCCCATAACCAGGTCATCCTGCTGAAACATCTCCAGATCCAGATGTCTGGCGGGGCTGCCCTTAAGATTCGCCGACCAGCTTCCGGTGAGGTTTAGCCCCCCGGAGAGGCCGACCTGTGCCTGCGATGACTCTTCCTCTCCCACGGTGATTGGGGTGAGTATTCCCCTGCCGGTAGAGACGGTACCCATATATCCTTGTGATGCTGCCCCCGAGAGGAGGATCAGCAAGACCAAGATCGCCATCGGAATTCCTTTCAAATGCAATTGCATTCACCACTCAAGCCTCTTTTCCACAGATGATACGGCAATCAAATGATATAGCAATCTCTGGTATAATAATCGTGGGCTTGAAAGGCGCAACTGAAAAAAAGGGGGATCTATTATATCCCGCCAGGGTATTTTGCGATTTTGCCGGGCCGGCTCTTGCCGGCCTTAAGTCCGCACTATGCCATCGCTGGAACGGCCACCGGCTGAACCGACAGCAGCTTTCCAGAGGCTATGCCCGGTTGGGTCACTCCCGGAGCGGTGTAGACGAAGCTGCCGTTCATGGATCCCGGGGTTATGGTCAGGCTCAAGCGATAAAGGCCCTGGCTCTGCACCGGGGACACGAACAGGGCCACTCTGTCGCCCAGTATAGTGCCCGCAGCGGTTACCTGAGCTGCGTTTCCATTCTGCATCAGTATACCATATCCCGATACTGCATCTTGGTTTTGGTACAGATTAAGGGTGAGGTAGCTGGTAGCTGCTCCGGTAAGGGTAAAGGACCAGTTCCCTGCTATTGCTACATACCTAACAGGCACCTTGGTGACGGCATTGGGGCTCATCCCCGTCTGTCTGTCGATATAAAACAGGCTCTCATTTCTAAAAGATAGCGATGGATCATCTGCAACGCCATAGACTCCTTCTTGAACCTCTTCTCGGATCACACTGCCGGACATATCCTCAGTGGGAAACTCCGGAACTGCATTGGCGCCAAGAGCCGCAGCCGATAGGCATGCGACCAGGGCCAACGCCATCAATACAAACTTGAATCCCATTCTCCTAATACCTCCATGTCATAGCATACCTGGGAGATCTTAAACCTTGTCTCTTCTGGAAAGGGGCGATCATGCGAAATGATAAAAAAAATTGGAAATTCAGTTCTTCGCCTGTTTAACCCTCTTGTAGTGCCGGTACATGATCCCCAGGGCATCTGCCACCTGCTCTGGGGTCGAGAAGACCGGTATTCCCGCCTTCTCCATCTTTATGACCCCGGGCATCTCAAACTCCTTTCCGGCAACGCAGGCGATGATGGGTTTTCCCTTGTAGTCGATGCTCTTCAGGGTATCAACATAGCTGTCCAGGATCTCCGCCTGGAGGATGACAATGAAGCTGCCCACATCAATGCTATCCACCCCGATCTCTATGGTGCTCTTCACAATCCTGGCGTCCTGGCTGAAGGTGTAGTCCACCGGGTTCATGCCGCAGACATAGTCCGGCAAAAGGTCCATCAGCCTCTTCTTCAGAGGCTCCTCCAGCTCGGAGAGGCGCATGCCATTGTCGATGATGGCATCGGCAGCTATCACCCCCAACGAGCCGGCATAGGTTATGATGAAAACCCCCTCCCGGTCAGGCAGGGGCTGCTTGGATATGGCTCTGGAAAGGTTGAACATATGCTCATAGTCTCGGGCGCGGATGATCCCCGACTGGCGGAAGACGGCGCTGTAGATCTGGTCGTTTCCGGCCAGAGAGGCAGTATGGGAGGCCACGGCCTTCTTTCCCGCCTCGGTCCGGCCGGACTTTAGCACCACTATGGGCTTTTTCATGGTGATTTGGCGAGCCTGGTCTATGAACCTTCTGCCGCCTTTCACCGACTCCAGATACATGCAGATGACATTGATGTTCTCGTCCTTGCTCACCGCCTCCATGATATCGGTCTCATTGATGTCCAATTTGTTGCCAATGGTGGCTATGATGCCGAAGTCCATGATATGGCGCAGCCCCCAGAGCATCCCGGCTGCACACACCCCTGCCTGGGATACCAGGCCGATGTTGCCCTGACTCAAGGCATCCACAATCCCTATGGACTGCACCATGCTGCAGTGAGTGTTGATGATCCCCGAGCAGTTCGGTCCGAGCAGCCGCACGCCATACCTATCTGCGATCTCTTTCATCTGCAATTCGATCTTCTTGCCTTCCGGCCCCAGTTCCGCAAACCCGGCCGACTCGACTACGATATAGCGCACGCCGCACTGGCAGCACTCCTCCACTACATCCGCGGTCATGCCTGCAGAGACCAGAATGATGGCCACATCCACTCGCTCGGGCACCGCGCTGATGCGGGGATAGGCCTTGATGCCATGAATCTCCTCTGCTCGGGGGTTAATGGGATAGAGCATACCCTTGAACTTGTGGCTGACCAGATTGGTGAAGACATTCCAGCCCAGCTTTCCTGGCGTACCCGAAGCCCCGATCACCGCTATGCTCTGAGGATAGAAGAGGTCATGCAGATCCTGCTTCTCTTTCCCGGCGGGTGGACTGGCCCTGGGCTCGCCCAGGATGATTCTGGCATCGACCACAGTGCAACCATGGGGATAGAGGAACACGGGATTAAGATCCATCTCCCAGATGCGGGGCTCCAAGTTCACAAAATCCGATATCCTCATCAGTAGATCCTTCAAGGCCTCGATATCCGCAGAGTGGCCCCGGCTGCCCTTGAGCAGGGAATACCCCCGGATCTCCTCGATCATCTCCTGTGCATCTGAGCGGGTGATGGGGATGGAGCGGAAGCTGACATCCTTCAAGACCTCAACGAATACCCCCCCCAGGCCGAACATCAGAACCGGCCCGAAGGTGGGGTCGTTTGCCACTCCCACGATGGCCTCTATTCCCGTCGGGGCCATCTTCTGCACAGAGATGCCCTCCACCGGCTTTCCCTGAAATGAGCTGACAATATCCCGGTAGGCTCGCCGGACGTCGTTCTCCTCATTCAAATGGAGCTTGACCCCACCTGCATCGGATTTATGGACTACATCAGGAGAGAGAACCTTCAAGGCCACTGGACTGGCCAGAGACTTGAATATCTCCACTGCCTCCTCTTCGGTTCTTGCTACCACGGTGCCGGTTGTGGATATCCCCAACTCCTCCAAAATGGCCTTGCTCTCATGCTCCATGAGGTAAGTTCTGTCTACTGATTTTGCCTGATCGATAATGTCTTTGATTACTTCTGCCATTTTCAACCCCAGATTGCTCTTTATCGTTCTGCTCTG